>DASVHS010000551.1:0-1988 GCA_036382495.1 Thermoanaerobaculia bacterium
GCAACGATCGAGGCCATGTCGATCGCGGGAGTCCGCAAACTGATCATCGTCTCGTCGTCGCTGCTCGACACGAATGTCGGAGGGCTGACGCGATTTCTGGCGCGAACACTTCTTCGGAACATCCCGGCGGATCAGCGAACGATGGAGGCCGTCGTGACACAGAGCAACGTCGACTGGACGATCCTGCGGCCTCCTATGACGAACAACGGTGCGCTCACGCGTCAATATGAAGTCGTCACCGGATCGGAGCCGAACACTGCGCGCGGAATGAAGATGAGCCGCAACGACGTCGCCCACATGATGCTCGAGACCGCCGAAAGCGGAGCGCACTCGCGAAAGATCGTCTGGATCCGCGGAGCGGCGTCATGACGTTCTATCTGTTCTTTCTCTTCCTCGCGATCTACAACGCCGGCTGCATGACCACGCTGCAGCTGCAGCACTACGCGATCTATCCGGCAGTCGGCAAAGAGAACTTCGCGAACTACATGCGCGCGAACAATCGCGCCGCCGCGCTGCCGACGATTCTTCCGGCGATGCTCCTGCTGCTCGCGTCGATCGTTTTGCTGTTCTACCGCCCGCAATTCGTCCGGCCCGCGGAGGCGATCGGTTTCGTCATCCTGAATCTGATCGCTTTTGGATCGACATTCACGTGGCAACGCAGACTGCACAGCGAGATGGCCGGGAGCGGATATGACGAAGCGAAGGTGCAACGTCTGATCGCGACGAACTGGATTCGAACGATCTCGCACCTTTTGATCGCTGTGATGGCGGTCCTAATCCTCGCCAGGCGATAGTGCGACAATGCCCGCTGTGCGGCCACGTTTCGTTGTCTTCCTCATTGCCGCATCGCTCTACATCCCTGCGCTTCTCCTCGCCGATTCACGCGGCGTCGTACCGCAGCTCGCGCTCGGCCTCGCGACCGCGGCGTTTCTCTTCCTGTTCGCGCGGCATTCGCCCGTCGACTCGCGGCAGATCATCACGGCCATCCTCGTCGCCACCACCGGCGAGATCGTCCTCTCCCTGGGCTGGGGTCTGTACACGTACCGGAACGCGCTGATCCCGCTGTATGTCCCGTTCGGTCACGGCGTGTTCTACGCGCTGGCCGCCGAGAGCGCGATGCAGGAGAAACTTCAGCGCCAGGCGCCGAGGATTGTGCGCGTCGTCCTCATCGCCGGCAGCGTCATCGCCGCATTCGGATTCATCGTCCTGAACGATCAGTGGGGATTGCTGTGGTGGATCGGCGCGGCGGCGATGCTGCTCCGCTCGCGCAACCAGCTGCTGCTGTCGACATGCTTCGTTTACACGATCGTGCTCGAGTGGATCGGCACCGCGATCGGCAACTGGCACTGGACCGCGCGCGTACCGTTCGTCGGCCTCCACTCCGCCAACCCGCCCAGCGGCGTGGGCATCCTCTACATCCTGCTCGACCTGATCACGATGGCGATCTGCTCGTCTATGCCGATATACTTTCTGGTATATTCTAGACGTCATGAACGACATACGCTTCTGCCGGCGCCGAGCGGGGCTGACGCAGACTGAACTGGCCAGACGAGCCGGGATCACGCAGGCGGCGCTGGCCCGAATTGAGAGCGGCCGGGTCAGTCCTCGAGTCGAGACGGCAGCACGCATCCTTCGCGAGTGCGGCATGCGCCTCGAGCCGGTTCCGGACGCCGGTCGCGGAGTCGACCGCTCAACCATCCGGCGCATGCTCGCCCTGACGCCTCGGCAACGATTGACGTTGGCGGCCAAAGAGGCAAAGAACCTCGAGCTTCTGCAGCCGCGCCGACGGCGATGAGCGCGGCGCCGTTCGATCCGCTGCGCATTCTGAAGACGCTGAATCGTCACGACGTACGTTTCGTCATCATTGGCGGAATTGCGGGCCGGTTGTGGGGCTCGACGACCGTGACGAACGATCTCGACATCTGCTATGGCCGCGATCGCGCAAACCTGGCCAATCTGGCAAGTGCGCTTACCGACTTGAAAGTGAA
>DASVHS010000552.1:0-9184 GCA_036382495.1 Thermoanaerobaculia bacterium
TTGTTCGGCGGTGGTGAGGGAGGAGGCAAGGGATCGCTCATCGGGAAGCACGCCGGTCGCGTATTCGGAACGGAAGTAGCCGTATCCGTCCGCATTGATGAACACGTGTGGCGAGCAGCCCGGAATTGAAAATGTGTGCGACGGCTGATCGAGGACGAAGCGATATGGATCGCTCTTCTTGTCGAGGCTCCGGGCCACGATCGGGATCGTCCAGATCGCCTGCGAGCCGGCCGGCGAGTCGGTGCGATTCGCAAAGAACCGGCGCTGGGTCAACGTCAGCTCTGTCGCGTCGCCGACGCATTTCGAGTCGACGTGGACGAGCGGCGCGCCCGGTTGCAGCACGAACGACGAAAACACGCGGTCGAGCGGCTGCTTCGTCGCCACCGACATCGTCCCCCAGAAGTCTTCGGCGGACGCATTCGAATACGAAAACTTCGTCAGATAGACACGGATCGCGGAACGGAATCCATCCGCGCCAACGTAGGACTCCGCCATTCGCAGCACCGCCGCGGTTTTCCCGTATGCGATCTGATCGAAGACGGACTCGATCTCGGCCGGAGTCTCGACATGCGTACGAATGGGACGCGTCGACGCCATTGCGTCGCCGCTCAGCGACCTCGCGGTCGACGACGCAAGACTCGCGGGGGTGCTCCACTGCGGGTTGAACGCGGTCACAGCCTTGCTCGACATCCACGTCGCGAAGCCTTCGTTCAGCCAGATGTCGTCCCACCACTTCATCGTGACGAGGTCGCCGAACCACTGATGGGCGAGCTCGTGCGCGATGACGCTGGCCACTCGCCGTTTCGACTCGATGGAACCGCTTTTGTCATCGACGAGCAGGTCGGACTCGCGGAACGTCATCGCGGCCGCATTCTCCATGGCGCCCGCGGCGAAGTCGGGAATGCCGATGACGTCGAGTTTTTCGAACGGGTACTTGATGCCGGTCCAGTCGTTGTAGAAATGCAGTTCTTTCGCCGCCGCGTCGACCGCGAACTTCGTGAGCGCGACTTTGTCCGGCGTCGTGCAGATCCGGATCGGGATCCCGTCGGTGCTCCCCTCGCTGCATCGAAAGTCGCCGGCCAGCAGCGCGACGAGATACGTTGGCAACGGTTTCGTCTGCGCGAATTTCACTGTGTGCTTGCCGGCCGGTCCCGCTGTGTCGCTGACGACCCGTCCGTTGCTGATCGCGATATCGCCGTCATCGATGACCACCGAGACGTCGAACGTCGCTTTCATCGCCGGCTCGTCGAACGACGGGAACGCGCGCCGCGCATCCGTCGACTCGAATTGCGTCACCGCGTACTTTCGCTTTGCGGACTTGCTGATGTAGAAGCCGCGCAGCTTGTCGTTGAGGACGCCGCGGAACCTGATGTCGATCGACGCGGCTCCGTTCACGGGCTCTGCGACCGTCAACGTCGCCGTCTGCTTCGGGGCGTCCGTCGCGACCTGCGCTTTCTGCGACCGGCCGCTGCTAGTCACGGCGACGTCGTCGAAGTCGATCTCCGCGGCGTTGAGCGTGATGGTCGTTGACGGCTCACGTACATCGACATCGATCGTCTCGTCGCCGGAGAATTTCTCCGCAACGAGATCGGGGACGAGCGTGATCCGATAGTGTTTCGGAACAACTGTCTGCGGCAGGCGTTGCGCAAAGATGGGAACTGCGACCAGAACAGCAGCCGCGAAAGCAATTTTCTTCACCATGTTCTCCTGACAGGCGGGAGATTCTAGCGATTTGTCTCTTCTGTGTGCTCGCGGGCTTCAGCCCGCGATGGTTCATTTGCGCAACATCGGCGGGCTGAAGCCCGCCTCCACACAGAAGCCGGTCAAGACGCGCACGGTGACGCAGCAGGTGATTCGCGGATTGTTCGGGATGTTGAAAGGCCGCTAGTGACCCAGGTGAGAAGTTGTACGAGACCCTCCGGCTCGCGTTGCAGAGAGAGAGGTAGCTTCAGCAATTGTCCACGGTAGGCAAGCCCATTCGCCCGCCTTGCCGTAGTTGGGTCCGAGGTGGGAGCGTAGCTGAAGGGTCTCGTACAAGTTCTCAAAGATCGCTGGAAACTAAAAAAGAGGCGCTACGCCCCTTTTGTCGCCGTTGCCGGCCAATTGCTGTCGAGTGGAAATCTATCGCTCTGCTTCGATTAATTTAGTGACTTCTGTCACGAATATCAAGTCTTGGCCTTGTACCAATCGGCGTTGATCTGTGTGTAGTGTGCCCATTTTTCGGGGACGAGGTCGGCGGGAAAGATCGCTTGCACAGGGCAGGCGGGCTCGCATGCTCCACAATCGATGCAAACTTCAGGATCGATGTAGAGAATCGTTTCCTTCTCGAACGCCGCTTCATCCTTGCGGGGGTGGATGCAATCGACCGGACAGACCTCGACGCAAGCGGTGTCCTTCGTGTTCAAGCACGGCTCAGCGATGACGTAGGTCATGGATAGCTATTTCCTTTCGGACCTGACTCGGGGGCCAATTGTATCGAAGTCACTCGTTCCACCGTCGGATCGATTCAATCTGATAGTCGTTGCCCATGAACGACACGATGTCGCCGATGGCGTGGCCGATGAGCGCGGTCGCCACCTCGGACTGGTTCGAGTAGACGCCGTGCTCGGGCGCCGATTCCCAGGGGCCGAGGATGGTGACTTCGCGGCGGACGTCGCCGTTGACGAGGAGGATCTTCGTTCCGACGCGGACCACGGACGTGTCGACTCTCGTCGGATCGAGGACGTGGACGTTCACCATCTCGCCCTGCAGTTTTCCGACGCGTGCTGACAGATATCCGGCGCGTTGGCGCGCCGACTTGTATTCGAAGTTCTCGCTGAGGTCGCCGAACTCGCGCGCGGTCTGGATGGCCTTGTTGTTCGTGGGAATCTCGACTTTCAGCAGGTGATCGAGCTCGCCGCGTTTCTGCGTCAGCATTTCCGCGGTCGCGTAAATCGGTTCGGCCTGCGGCTCGCGCAGCGACGCGTGCTTCATCACGGCGGCCTGCTTCACGAGCTCGCGACGATACTCCTCGACGGAGCCATAGCGCTCCATCGTGTCGACGAACTTTCGAGCCTGCTCCTCGTTGTCGCTGGCCATGATGACGCGGATGACGAGACCACCTTTGTCGAACAGATCTTTGAGCCGCGGCCGCACGGCGTTGAATTCGTCGGAGCTGATCGCTTCGAGAATCTGGAGCAGCAGCGCATAGCTGGCCCGGTCGCTCAGCTTCTCGTCATCGTTGAGACGCTTCACGTACCAGTAGAACGCGCGCGGATGACGGCGCGGGTAGCGCAGAGTCTCGTCGATCAGACGATCGCGGATATCGGTCTGCCCCGCCTCCTCGAGCGCGTGGATGATCTGCGTGAGCATGCGCGGCTCGTCGTCGAGGAAGAACGCTTCGCCGTAAACCTTCGTCCAGTCCGGATGCGTTTGACGAACGACGCCGAGCGCTTTCTCGCGTAACGGTTTGTCGTGGATCGCCGCAACTGTGCGCGACGCCATCGCACCCGACAGCAGCGACGACGGTTCGATCGTGGCGTTGTACTCGCCGGGAAGTGTCTCGAGCGTGGAGAGGATCTGCCACGCCATCGCCGCATCGGTCCGCGACAGTCTCGCTGCCTCGGCGGCCAGCGACGTCGAGAAAAAGTTCGCGATCTCTTTGCCGCGCGAGCTGTGCTTCTTCGCCAGCTCGAGTTTCGTCTTCGGATCCGCTCTTTCGAAATCCCGACGGACCGTCGCCTCGGCTCCCTCCGCCGACGCGCTCCACGAATACGTGGCCTTCGCGCCGGCGCCGCTGACCACGATCTGCGGGTTCTTCCGCGCCGCGGTCCACCACGACGTCCACTTCTCTTCCGGCACGATCCCGATCACGGCATCGCGCACCTCGCCCATCGCCATGGGCCGCCCGAAACTCTTCAGAATGCGCGCGAACATGTCGGCCGGTTTTTTCGCCGCCTCTGCGCGCAGTTCGTCCTGACGGGTGAATTTCTCGCGGAGGACATGACCGGCTGGCAGCGGCGTCAGGAACTTGGCGGCCGCGCCGAGCGGGACCGAGACGCGTTTCTCTTTTTCGAAGTCGAGGCGGCAGATGCCGAGCTCGGGATTCAGCTCGGTGACACGGCCGGCGCCGCGGCCAGGCATGAAGAATGACTCGCCCTCGTCGTACGTCAACCAGCTCTCGATTTTCTCAGCGCGCTCGATGGGATTGCTCTGCGGGTCGCTGAATTTCGCGAACGCAAACGCACGCGGAAACGACTTGTGCGTGCCGAGGGATTTCTTGAGCGCTTCTTCGATCTGAGGGCGGAGGGTGACCGGATGCTTCGACAACCGGCCGATCTCTTTCAGCACCTGCAGCCGTTGCGGCCAGAGCTGCTTGTCCTTCAGCGCATCGTTCAGGAGCCCGAGCAGCGTGTCGGATTGCGTGCGTTGTTCGGCCTTGCGGAGCGCCTTCGCCGTGGTGAGGAAGGCGTCGACATCCGTGACGTCGCCGTCGAGCTGGGTCATCCAGAGCGACTCGACGTCTTCGAATTTCTTCTGCTGAATCAGTTGGTGCGCGTCTTCGCGAAACGGCATGGAGCGGGGATTGTACGGTTGCCGGTTGCCGGTTGCCAGTTCCCCGTGCGGTCCGGCAACCGGAAACCGGCAACGGGTAACGCGCCGCGTCAGCGGCGGAGTTTGACGAGCTCTTTGAACACGTCGAACGGCAGTTGCTCGCTGTGCACGATGTTCCGGAGGTGGTGAAGCGACGTACGGCGTGCCTTCACGTCCTCGAGCGCGATGTTGTGCTTGCGCAGAAGTTCCTGAGCTTTCTGTTCAGCCATGTGATCTCCCTTCCCACCTCTTGAAAGTTGGTGTGAAGCCCTCGAAACGGGCTCGGGACCTACAATCTTCCCGTGGGCGAACGGGGGCGAAGCGCGCGGACGATCATCGCAATCGGGTTCAGCGCGTTCGTTCTCCTCGCCTGGTTCGCAAGGGCGTGGTCCTGGCGATGGATCGCGGACGACTACTGCTTCGCCACGATGGCCTGGCGCGACGGCTTCTGGCGCGGGCAGGGGCTCATGTACGCCCGCCTGAACGGAAGGATTTCCGTCTCGTTCCTCATGGCGGTCATCACTTCGCTCGGACGCTTCACGACGCCGGCGCTCGCGTTTCTGGTGATGGCCGTATGGCTCAGCGGTGCCAGAACTTCGGTCCGCTACGCGTTCGCTCTCGTCGACGCTCGAGTCTCGAGGCTCGAAGAACTGGCCGGCGCGCTTGTCTTCGTCGCGGTGATCATTTCCGTCGCGCCGGACAGCGACCAGCCGCTGATCTGGTTGCTCGGCCTCGTGACGTATGGAGTCCCGATCGTTTGTGCGACGTGGATGGCGGCGCTGATCCTGCGGCAGGCAGCGAGTGGAGGACAGGCGCCCCCGCCTGTCCGGACAGGCGAGGGCGCCTGGCCTCCACCGCTCCTGGCCGCGGTCGCCGTGCTCGCGTTTGTCGCCGGCGGATGTTCGGAAGTCGCGGCGGCCGCTCAGGTCATCTTCCTCACCATGCTCGCGCCGTTTGCAAAGCGCGTCCGGCCGTTGTTGATCGCCGCCGCGCTCGCTTCGGCGGCGGCTCTTCTCATCGAATGCCTGTCCGGCGGCAACGCCATCCGGCGCGCGTTGTTCGAGCCGCTGCCGATCCCGGCTGCGGCGGTGAAGGCGATCGCGGACACGCCGCTGATGCTGAGCACGCTGATGATGCAGGGCATCGCGCCGTTTCTCCTGCTCATCGTGTTTTTCGCGTTTGCCAGCGATGGCCCGAAACGGCCGAGTCGCGCGCTCGCGATCAGCGCACTCCTGTCGACTCTGCCGATCACGGCCATGACGCTTTTCGGCGGGCTCTACGGTACCGGACATCTTCCCTGGGCCCGTGTGCAGTTCGTCCCCGTCGCATACACGACTGCGGCGCTGGTATTCGCCACGCTCGCCGTGCCCTTGCCGGGACGCGCATCGGTCGCCCTCGCGTTCACGCTGGCCGTCGCGTTGCTGATCGGCGTCGACGTGCTGAGCACTTCCGCGGCTCACGTGCAGACGATCCGTGACGCGCGCCAGTTCGCGCTGACCGCCGATCAGATCGATGATGCCGCGCGACATGGCCGTGGGGCGGCTCTTGTCGTGCGAGCGCCGCGCGAGTATCAGCTCCTCGAGTTCGTCTCGCCCGATCCCGACCACTGGACGAACCGATGCATGGCCAATTATTACGGCCTCACCTCGATTCGCACTCCGCTACCGTACAGCCGCTGATTTGCGCAGGCGATCGAGGATCTTTTCATGAATGCCGCCGAATGCCCCCGATGACATGACGACGACCACGTCGTCATTGCCGGCTTCGCGCGCGACGAGATCGGCGATGGCGTCGAAGTCGTCGAGCTGCTCGGTGCGGATTCCGTCCGCGTTCAACTTGTTCATGATGTCCGGCACCGACATCATGTGATCGAGTCCGTATTTCTCTGCGTAGCGCTGCTTGTGAAAGATCGGGCCGATGACGACGCGGTCCGCCTCGTGGAACGCGTCCACATAACCGCTCTCGAACTCTTTGCGGCCCGACGAGATCGACCGCGGCTCGAACAGCGCCCACAGCTTGCGGCCGGGGTATCGCTTGCGCGCGCCATTCAGCGTCGTCGCGATCGCAGTCGGGTGATGGGCGAAGTCATCGATGACAGTCACGCCACGCTCGATTCCGCGCACTTCCATCCGGCGCTTGATCCCGCGGAACGACTCCAGCCCTTTCTGGATGTCCTCGGCGGAGCAGCCGCGCATCCGCGCGATCGTGACCACGGCGAGCGCGTTCAGTACGTTGTGACGGCCGGACAGGTTCGTCTTGAAGCGGAACCACTTCTTCCCTTCCCAGAACGCAGTGAACGACGTCGACTCCGGCGCGAACTCGATGTCCGTCGCGTAGATGTCGTCGGTCTTCTCCGAGCCGAACGTGAACCAGCGCCCCTTCGCGGAACTGCGCAGCGGACGGACGTTTACGTCGTCACCGTTCGCGACGACGACGTCATTCGGCGCGACCATTTCCACCGCCAGCCGGAACGCATGAATGATCGCGTCCAGGTCCGCGTAGATATCGGCGTGGTCGAACTCGATGTTGTTCACGAGCAGCGTGTTCGCGTGGTAATGCAGGAACTTCGGACCCTTGTCGAAGAACGCCGTGTTGTATTCGTCGCCCTCGATCACGAAGTCGGGACCCTTGCCAAGCTTGAAGTTGTGATTGAAGTTCAGCGGAATGCCGCCGACGACCATGCTCGGGTCGCGGCCGGCCGCCTCGAGGATCCACGTCATCAGCGACGTGCTTGTCGTCTTTCCGTGCGTCCCCGCGATCACGATCGAATGCTTCCCTTTGATGAAGAGGTTGTAGATCGCCGTGGGCATCGACGTGTACGGCAGATCCATCTCGACCGTGGCCGCCGCCTCGATATTCGTCTTCGCCGCGGCGTTGCCGATCACGACCACATCGGGCCGAAACGTCTCCAGGTGTTGTTTCGTATACCCCTCGAGGACCGGGATTCGGAGACTCTCGAGGTATGTCGACATCGGCGGGTAAACGTGCTCATCCGACCCACCGACTTCGTACCCTCGCTGCTGAAGCATTCCCGCGAGAGACGCCATCGCGGTCCCGGCGATCCCGATGAGGTAAACGCGCCTGACGTCATCAGGCAGTTGTTTCAAATGAGGCATTTGGTCACTCCGGTCGAGCGCAACGCAAAATCCGTGTCACTCCCTCCGGAATGACACGATTTGTACTGGTGTTCGCAACGCCTGACCATCTAATCTAATCATCAAGGTCACCCAACAGGAGGTTTCCGCGCAATGTCGAAGCGAATCGTAGTTATCGCGATCGCCCTGCTCGTAAGTGTTTTCAGTGCATTTGGACAGGAACCAGCGAAGAAGAGCGACGCCAACGCCGCCACGGCCAAATCGGCCGACAAGGCGCCCCGTGTGTCGGTCGTTGAGCCGGTCAAGGACTTCGGAACGATTCCGAGGGGAGACAAGCTGGATTGGTCGTTCCTGGTGAAGAACACGGGAGACACCGATCTTCAGATCATCGCGGCCCGTCCGTCGTGCGGCTGCACCGTCGCGGATTTCGACAAGGTGATCAAGCCCGGCCAGACCGGAAAGGTGACGGCCCACGTCGACACCTCGAACTTCGCCGGTCCGATTGCGAAGATGGTCACGATCGACACGAACGATCCGTCGACGCCGTCGACGCAGCTCACGATCCACGCGGTGGTGAAGCCGTACGTCGAGGCGCATCCGGCGGGCTTCGTCCGCTTCAACATGCTGCAGGGTGAGACGGACGTTCAGACCGTGACGATCTACTCCGAAGAGAACGAGCCGTTCGAGATCGTTCGGGTCGAGAGCCCGCAGCCGTGGATCAAAGTCGACTACAAGAAGATTGAAGATCCGGCGCAGATCCTACCCGCGGTCGGCCGCCCAGGCCAGGCGCAGTATCGCGTCAACATCACCGCCGGCGGAAACGACGCGAAGCTCGGTCCTCTCGCCGAAAAGGTCCACGTCGTCACGAACTCGAAGCATTCGCCGGATTACTGGCTGAGCGTTTCGGGCGTGATCCGTCCGACGTTCCGCGTCGAGCCGAGCGGTGTCAACTTCGGTGAAGTCACGGCGGCCGACTCCGCAGCGACGCGCTCCGTTGTGCTCCGTTCGAACAACCTCAAGGCGCCCGAGACGTTCATCGTCAGCAAGGTCGAGTCGACCGTTCCCGGCGTGACCGCGAACGTGAAACCGACTCAGAACAAGGGCGAGTACGAAGTGACGCTGCAGGTCGCACCGACCGCGAAAGCGGGCGACGTCGACGGCAAAGTCACGATCTACACGAACGACAAGGTCAACCCCGTCGTGACGGTTCCGATCAAGGGAACCATCAAGATGGTGACCCCCACCGCTTCCAAGTAAATTCCTCTTATCGATTTTGAAAGCCGCCTTCGGGCGGCTTTTTTCGTTTGAGCCAAAGAATTTCGAATTTCGAATTGAGAGAGTCTCGCCGTGGCTTCTTAATTCGTCATTCGAAATTCGAAATTCGAAATTCTTTGAGAATCGCGTCATGGATCCGCCCATTCGTCGACAACCCGCTCCCCCCATCCGCCCGCGCCTCCCCCTCCAGATTCGTAAATCGCCCGCCTGCTTCCTCCACGATGATTTGAATAGCGGCCATG
>DASVHS010000553.1:0-2549 GCA_036382495.1 Thermoanaerobaculia bacterium
GCGAAACTGGCCGGCGAGTTCGGGATCCGAACGCTCCTCCTCGAAGGCGGCGGAAAGATCAACGGCTCATTTCTCGGTGCAGATCTGATCGATGAATTGAGTCTGTTGATCGCACCCGTAGCCGATGGTTCGACCGGGACGCCATCGTTGTTCGATTCAGAAAAAGGAGCGGCGCGAAGTCTCGAATTGATCTCCGTACAGAAACTCAGAGACGACATCGTGTGGCTTCGATACAGAATCAGACGCCAGCGAGGAGCAGACCGGCGGTAACATCCTCAGGATGAACACCGAACGCTACAAGAAACGGCTGCTCGATCTCGAAGAGAAACTCGCGGCGCGGGTCGACCGCGACGTCGAAGACGGTCGCGGCGAGATGCTCGACACCCCTCACGACCTCGGCGACGCCAGCGTGTCCGACGTCAGCGTCGACTTCGAGTTTACGAACGCCGAGCTGGACTCGATGATCCTCCAGCAGGTGCGTGATGCGCTTCGGCGGATTGACGACGGGACGTACGGCAAATGCGCCGTCGACGGCGGTCCGATCGAAGCGAAACGTCTCGATGCCGTGCCCTGGGCACAGTACTGTCTCAAGCATCAGGCGTTGCTCGAGGCAGCCGGACGCGAGAAGACCTGGACGCTGTAGTCGCGCTCGGACGCTCCCTGGGCGCGGCTGTGCTCGCTCTGATTGCGGCCTACAAACTGCACTGATGTCATAGCGCAGAACTTTCTCGTAGTTCTGGAGTCATACGACTTGAAAGGAGTCATTCCATGTTCACTCGCAAGCAGAAGTTTCCTGTCGGCAAGGTTGCAGTTGGATTCGGCCTCGGCGCGGTTTCGGGCGCGATGCTGGCACTGCTCTATGCCCCGCTGACGGGCAAGAAGATGCAGAAGAAGATCGCCGTCGTTACCGAGAACCTCATCGAGAAGGTCGGGGCGACAGTCGACGACGTACACGAGACCGTTCGTCGCATCGCCAAAGCGTAAACACTCCCGGACGTGATGGAACGAAGCCCGTGGAAACGCGGGCTTCGTTTTTCATATCGTTTAAGATCCTGCCATGCTGAACCGTCGCTCTTTCATCGTCGCGGCGTTCGCGCTATGCCTCAGCGCGACGTCGTTCGCAGACGTCCCGTCGCGTCCTGCCAATCCGCAGGAGCTCGCCGTCATCGAGAGAGTCGTCCATGCCATCGATGCAACGTTCGACAAATTCGCCGATTCGAACTGGCAGCAGCGGAGCGCGTCGGACCACGAGGCATTCGAGGTCGCGCTGGATCCCGACCACCCGCTGAATTTCGCGCTGCAATGCGATCGGGAATTCGAGATCCGTCCCGGCTCGACGCTGTTCAACGCGAAGGTCAAGCCGATCCAGGACGCACTGCTGCAGACCAGCGACGTCGCGAAGATGGCCGCGCTCGGAAAGCAGATCGATGGAAACACGAGCTTCTCGATCGAAGCTGAGCCGAACAACTCTTCAATCCCCGCCGAACAGGCCGAGCTGGCGCACGATCTCGGCGCGAAGGGCGCCACGTTCTCGTTCTGCCAATCAGGAGAACAGCTCGACTGCTACGTCGTGTTCGGTGACACGTCGAAGTGGAAGCCGTACAAAACCGGCGGCCGCGATTTCGTCTTCGCCCATCCGAAGCACACGCCCGCAGTCGAGAATCTCTCCATCCGATTCCACGCGAAGAACTCTGCCGGCATGGCGGCAGATCGCATCCATGAGTTGATCCGGACCACGAACTGGACTCCGATTCAGGAATCGTTGACGAAATAAGACGCACCGGCTCATTTCTCGGTGCAGATCTGATCCTCGAGTTGATCTCCATGCAGAAACTCAAAAAAACACCGTGTGGCTCCGCTACAGAATCAGCCGGCAGCGCGACAAGCGTTGATCAACCGGCTTTGCTACTCGATAGAACCACTTTCAGCGCGCCTTCCTTTGCCGCGTTTCCAAACGTGTCGTAGGCCTTCATGATGTCGTTCATGGCGAAGCGATGCGTCACGAGAAACTAATCTCGCGACGTCCTGCTCCACAGAAACGGTGCGGCGACCAGCGTCGCCAGCACAACCGGCCACAGCCGTCCTTCCAGCACGTTGTAATTTTCGAGGAGCTCGGACCACGATTTCTTGTCGACCAGGCGGCCGATGCTGAATTCGAACGCGAGCGTCATCGTCAGCCAGACGATCGCAAGAGCGCTTACCTGCCGCGTGGAAACTTCTGGCGCTCGGCGCAATGACCGACATGCAATCAGCTGGATCAGCGTGATGCCCGTTGCCGCCGACACCACTCCCGCCGCTGTCTCACCGACTCGTGGCTTGATGGCCAGCTCGCGCACGACTCCGTTCACGCTCATCGCTGCGGCCATGGCCGCCCAGCCGATCATGCCGCGCTTCCAGAATCTCGCCGACCTCATTCCTGATCACGAAGCGGAAGCTCGAAACGTACCGTCGTGCCGGATCCGCGCGAGCTCGAGATCGAAACGGTTCCACCCACAGTCTCGGCACGCTCACGCATCGTCGCCAGACCGAAGCGAGGGAACTCTGCACGG
>DASVHS010000554.1:0-11434 GCA_036382495.1 Thermoanaerobaculia bacterium
GATCCGCTCCCGCGTAGAACGAGTTGCTGTGCAGCTTGAGCTTCGATTTCAACTCCCCGGGCAGCGCCGCAAGATGCTGCTCGGTGAGCGCGATCGGCTCGAAGTCGCTCATCTTGTCGAGCAGCGACGGCGTCAGCGTGAACGCGCCGAGCGTCACATGTTCGGCCTTCGCGTCGCGGCTGTCGTACGGCATCGTCTTCGGGTTTTCATGCCCCTCCGACTCCTTGAAGCTGCTGGAATCGATCGGATGACTGTCCCACGACTTGCTATAGGAGTACGTCGTCGTGCGCTCTTCGCCGCCGCCCACTTTCTTGCGCGTCGACGTTTCTTTCTTCTCTTCCCACTGGTACATCTCGACGTTGCGCCGCAACTTGATCGCATTCGCCGCGATGAGGAAGTCAGGATCAGACAGTGTCTCCGCCGTGACGGCCTTTCCGGTGAGGTGGACGAGTTTCTGGTTGTTCGCCGGATTCACGCGATCCGACGGGATGGAGACGACGGCGCCTTTGCCTTCGTTCAGACTCTTCTCGGTGCGCACGGCGCGACCCTCGTTCCAGAACAGCAGGAAGAACGATCCAGCGAAAATCGCGAGTCCGAAGATGAAGCTCTTGATCGATTCGCCGATCCGGCCAAACCAGGATGTAGAGGTAACCTCGGTGGTAACCATGGGGGACCCTCCTTCAATTGTGGGCTGGAGGGGGAATTGTAAGCTAGAACTGTTGCAGTACCCGCAAGTCGTTCTCGAACAGCGTACGGATGTTCGGGATGTCGTACTTCAACATCGCCACGCGATCGATGCCCAGGCCGAACGCGAAACCGCTCCACTCCTCGGGATCGATGTTGACGTTGCGCAGCACCTGCGGATGCACCATCCCGCAACCCAGGATTTCCATCCAGCCGGTCTGGGAGCAGGTGCCGCAGCCTGCGCCTTTGCAGAAGATGCAGGACATATCGACTTCGGCCGAAGGTTCGGTGAACGGGAAGAAGCTCGGACGCATGCGGATCTTCGCGTCTTCGCCGAAGATGCGGCGGATGAAGTGCTCGATCGTCGCGCGCAGATGTCCGATGTGAATGCCCCTGTCGACGAGGAGCGCCTCGGCCTGGTGGAACATGGGCGAGCGTCGCATCGTGATCTCGTCACGGCGATAAACGCGGCCGCAGGAGATGACCTTCACCGGCGGCTTGTGCGCTTCCATCGTGCGGATCTGCACGTTGGATGTGTGCGTGCGCAGCAGGAGCTTGTCGAGGTCGACGAAGAACGTGTCCTGCGTGTCGCGAGCGGGATGATCGGGCGTGAAGTTCAGCGCCTCGAAGTTGTACCAGTCGGTTTCGATCTCCGGCCCGGGATCGACCGAGTAGCCCATCTCGCGGAAGATCTCTTCCATCTGCTGGCGCACGAGCGTGATGGGATGGAGAGCGCCGAGGCGCGGCATGCGCGCGGGGAGGGTGACGTCGATGACGTCCGTGGCGTCTTTGCGCGCCGCTTCCTGCAACGAGACTCGCTCGGTCTTTTCCTTGAGCGAGGTTTCGATCCGGTCGCGCAGCTTGTTCAGCGCGTCGCCGACTTCCCTCTTCTGTTCCTTCGCAACGTCTTTCAGTTGCGAGAACAGGGCGGGGATGAGACCGCCCTTGCGGCCGAAGTAATGGACGCGAAGCTCATCGAGAGACGCGGCGGTGTTCGCGGACTCTAACGCGGACTTGAATTCGTCGGCGGCTTTGGCGATTCGGTCGAGCATGACCCCGTCATTCTGAGCGCCGCAGAGCGCGAGGAATCTGGGTGGTGGGACTCTTCCGCCGCCCAGATCCCTCGCCGTCTCCGCGGCTCAGGATGACATCAAGTTGTCTTTGCTTTCTCGAGTGCGCCCCGTGCGCTTTCGACGAAGCTCTTGAACGCGGCCGCATCGCGGACGGCGAGGTCGGCGAGGACTTTGCGGTCGACGGTGCTCCCCGCGGCCTTGAGACCTGCGATCAGCTGCGAATAGGAGATTCCGTTCATGCGGGCGGCGGCATTGATGCGGGCGATCCACAACGTGCGGAAGTCACCCTTGCGATCCTTGCGGCCTGCGAACGATGCAACCAGGCCCTTTTCGACCTGCTGCTTCGCGATCCGGTGACCGCGCGACTTCATTCCCCAATAGCCGCTGGCGGCTTTCAGGATCTTGACGCGGCGGTTCTTCCTCTTTGGACCTCTTTTGACTCTCGGCATGGTCTCCTCGTTTCCTTTCGGTTTCGAGCGGCCGGGCCAGGAGTGTGATTGCCCGGGCGCGCTCCGTTAACGACCCCTTACTTGTACGGGATCATGCGCCTCACGGTCTTCGCGTTCGCAGGCGACACTTCCGTCTCACGCCCCAGCTCAGCCTTCCGGCCGGCTGACTTCTTCGTGAGGATGTGCGAATGGAACGCGTGATTCCGTTGAAGCTTGCCGCTTCCGGTCTTCTTGAACCGCTTGGCGGCTCCGCGGTGCGTCTTCATCTTCGGCATAGCTTGTCCTTGAACCTGATTTTCCCCCATGTCATTCCGAGCGCCGTAGAGCGCGAGGAATCCGGGTGGGGGCGCGATTCCGCCGCCCAGATTCCTCGCCGTCTCCGCGGCTCGGAATGACGGTGGGATTTCTACGCCTTGACCGGAGCGATCACCATCGTCATGCGGTTGCCCTGGACGTCGGGGTTCGCGTTCTCGGGGGCGCCGATTTCCTTGATTTCCTGGAGCAGCCGGTCGAGCACGGCCCGGCCGAGCTCCATGTGTGTCATCTCACGTCCGCGGAAACGGACCGTGCATTTCACCTTGTCACCGTGCTGAAGAAACCGGACGATGTTGTTCTTCTTGAAGTCGAAGTCGTGTTCGTCGATGCGGGGCCGGAACTGCACCTCCTTGACGACGATGACTTTCTGCTTCTTCTTCGCTTCGGTGGACTTCTTCTTCAGCTGGAAGACGTACTTGCCGTAGTCCATGATCTTGCAGACGGGCGGGTTCGCCGTCGGCGAGATCTCGACGAGGTCCAGGTCCTTCTCGCGGGCCATGTCCTGCGCCTGCTGGAGAGGGACAATTCCAACTTGTGATCCGTCGGCCCCGATGAGGCGAACCTCGGGGATTCCACGGATCATGTCGTTGATTCTTGATTCAGGTTCTGCGGGTCTACGGTCGAATCGTGAGCCTCGTCGCGGGGGAAAAATACTCTGAGTCCTCCTTAAGTCACTGCGGAATGGCCGAATCTACGAATAAACACTTCATAAAGTCAAGGATCGGCTGACGATCAAGCGTTTGGCCAGCTCCACGAATTCCTCGACCGGCATGACGACCTGATCGCCGCCGGTTCGTTTGCGCACGCTCACCGCTCCGCTCGACGCTTCCTTTTCGCCGACGACCAGCATGAACGGGATCTTCTGCAGCTGCGCGTCGCGGATCTTTGCGCCGAGCTTTTCGTTGCTGCGATCGACCTCGATCCGCAGTCCGGCGGCGGACAATTTCTTCTCCACTTCACCCGCATAGTCGACGAACTTCTCCGACAGCGGCAACACGGTCGCCTGAACCGGCGCAAGCCACAGCGGAAACGCGCCGGCGAAGTGCTCGATGAGAATGGCGATGAACCGCTCGAACGACCCGTAGATCGCGCGATGAAGCACGACCGGACGATGTTCCGCGTTGTCCTCGGCGACATAGACGAGATTGAAACGCTCGGGCGCGTTGTAATCGAGCTGGATCGTTCCGAGCTGCCACTTGCGGCCGATGCTGTCGGACACGTCGAAGTCGATTTTCGGTCCGTAAAAAGCGCCGTCGCCCGGTTTCAATTCATACGGACGGCCGAGGGAGTCGAGAGCGCTCTTCAGGAGTGACTCGGCACGATCCCAGAGCGCGTCGTCGCCGATGCGCTGCGGCGGACGGGTCGCGAATTTCGCCGTGTACTCGAGTCCAACCGATGAGTAGACGCGGTCGAGAAGAGCAACGAAGCGGCGCACTTCGTCCGGCACCTGATCCTCGGTGCAATAGATGTGGGCGTCGTCCTGGGCGAACTGGCGGACACGAGTGAGTCCGCTCATGACGCCGGACGCTTCGTTGCGATGCAGCACATCCTGCGTGTGGAAGCGCAGCGGAAGGTCGCGATAGCTATGCCGCTTCATCCCGTAATACAGATGATGCGAGGGGCAGTTCATCGGCTTCAGCGAGAAGTCGTGCTCGCCGGTCTCGCTGTCGAGCACGAGGAACATGTTCTCCTTGTATTTGCCCCAGTGGCCGCTGATCTCCCACAACCCCTTGTTATAAAGGAGGGGAGTCTTGATCTCAACGTAGCCGTTCTCGGTCGTCTCCTCGCGCATGTTCTGCGCGAGGACCTGGTAAAGCGCGGTTCCTTTCGGACTCCAGAACGCCGCGCCCGGTGCGAACGGATGAAAGTAGAAGAGGTCGAGCTCTTTTCCGAGCTTCCGGTGATCGCGAGCCTTCGCCTCTTCGGTTCGCTTCAGATACTCATTGAGCTCTTTCTCATCCGCCCACGCAGTACCGTAAATGCGCTGCAGCATCTGGTTGCGGCTGTCGCCGCGCCAGTACGCGCCGGCGACTGAGGTGAGCTTGAACGCGCCGAGCTTGCCGGTCGACGGCACATGCGGCCCGCGGCACAGATCGAACCACTGGCCCTGTCGATAGACGGACAGCGTCTCGTCGCCCGGGATCGCGTTGATGATCTCGACCTTGTATTTTTCGCCGAGCTTGTCGAACGTCTTGATCGCATCGTCGCGTGACCACTCTTCGCGGCGGATCGGCAGATCGCGCTTCACGATCTCGCTCATCTTCTCTTCGATGCGGCGCAGGTCCTCGTCGGTGAACGGACGATCGGCGGCGAAGTCGTAGAAGAAACCGTTCTCGATCACCGGACCGATCGTGACCTGCGTGCCCGGAAAAAGTTCCTGCACGGCCATGGCCATGAGATGGGCGGTGGAATGGCGGATCGTGTCGATCCCGGCCTCGCTCTTCGGCGTGACGATCTCGATCTTCGCGCCGTCGGGCACCTTCGCGTACACGTCGACGGTCTTGCCGTTGATCTTGCCGGCGATGGCAGCCCTGGCGAGACCCTTACCGATGGATAAGGCAACATCGGCGACGGTGGCGCCGTCGGGGACTTCTTTTTTTGATCCGTCGGGTAGCTCTACTTGCATTTCGAACCTCGGAATTTCGAAGTTCGAATTTCGAAGTTCGAATTAAGAATGAAGCACGGACCGTCCGGATCGGTTTCTTAATTCTTCATTCGAAATTCGAACTTCGAAATTCATCTTTCAAAAAAACAAACAGGGCCGACTCTCGTCGGCCCTGTCGAGTGATTGCGTTTGATTGAGATAAACGATCAACGACAGGGCGAGCCGAGGCTCGTCGTTCGCGTCTGCGTAGTCGTGGTCGTTCGGTTCATGGTCTGCGGGGCGAGTATAGCTAACCGTGCGGTCCTGTCTCAAGTCTAACCGCGCATGAAGAAGATCGCATTCCTCGCCATGCTGGCCCTTGCGCTGCCGCTTCGTGCCGATCTCCGGCAGCAGATCGAGTCGAAATCGGGTTGGATCGGCTATTCGGTTCCGATCGCGGGCCGGCACACGATCTGTTCGTGGGACGACTGGTCGGATTCGATCAAGGATGGTCCACGCCTGCAGCCTTCGAGCGCGCTGTATGTGCTCTACCACGTCAACGCCGGCCACATCGACAGTGTCCGTCTGTCGTCGCCGGAGTGTGCTTCGCTGAATCACGAGGTGCAGTGGCTCGACGGCGTGGACGCGCGCGCGAGCGCGACTCTGCTGCGCACGCTGATTGACGGCGATGACCGTTCTCTGGCGAAGAAAGCGGTCGACGCGTTCGCGTTGCATCAGGGCACGACCGACGACCTCATCGATATCGCGCGCCACAACTCGTCGCCGAAAGTGCGCAGCATGGCGTTGTTCTGGATCTCGCAGGCCGCCGGCACGCGCGCCGCGTCCGTGTTGAAGGACGCGATCGACAACGATCCGGAAGAGGATGTGAAGACGAAGGCGGTGTTCGGGATCTCGCAACTTCCGAACGACCAGTCGATTCCGCTGCTCGTCGAGCTGATCAGGACGAATCGCAGCGCCGCCGTTCGAAAAAAGGCAGCGTTCTGGCTCGGTCAGAAAAATGATCCGCGCGCGCTGCAGGTATTGGAAGACATTCTGAAGCAGTAGCGCGACACCGGTGCGACGCGGTACGATGCGGACATCCCACCAAGGAGGTTCTCATGCGCCGCATCGCGCTGTGCAGCATCATTCCGCCCCACATCCTGCGGAGCATCGCCGAACACGGCGACGCGCAACAGCGCGACGACGCGCATCGCGCGCTCGAGTTGACCGAGCAGAATCGCGGCGCACGGACGTTGATGTCCGACTTTGCGCGTGCCTTCACGCTGCCCGCAGGCGAGAAGCGACGCACGATCTACGATGCCCAGAACGCGCGCACGCTTCCCGGAAAACGCGTTCGCGGCGAAGGCGATCCTGCCGTTCGCGACGTCGCGGTGAATGAAGCATTCGACGGCGCCGGCAAAACGTACGACTTCTACAAGAAAGTGTTCAGCCGCAACTCGGTCGACGACCGCGGCCTGCGTCTCGACGGCAGCGTGCACTACGGCGTCCGCTACACGAATGCGCTGTGGAACGGACGCCAGATGATCTACGGCGACGGCGATGGACGTTTGTTCAACCGCTTCACGCTCGCGCTGGACGTGATCGGCCACGAGCTGACGCACGGTGTGACGCAATACACCGCCGCGCTCGAGTACGAAGCGCAGTCGGGCGCGCTCAACGAAAGCTTTTCCGACGTGTTCGGCGTCATGACGAAACAGTACGCGCTCAAACAGGCCGCGTCGAAAGCGGACTGGCTGATCGGTGAGGGACTGTTCACGAAGAACGTGCACGGCGCTGCCATCCGATCGATGAAGGCGCCCGGAACCGCGTACGACGATCCGATCATCGGAAAGGATCCGCAACCGGGCCACATGAAGGATTACGTGAAGACGGATGCCGACAACGGCGGCGTGCACGTCAACTCCGGCATCCCCAACCGCGCCTTCTACGAAGCCGCCACGATCCTCGGCGGCAAGTCGTGGGAAGTGGCCGGGAAGATCTGGTATCGCGCGTTGACCGAGGAGCTCCGCTCCAAAGCCGACTTCCAGCAATGCGCCGACGCGACCTGGCGCGCTGCCGGTAAGTTGTACGGCGGCGGCAGCGGACCGCAGCACGCGGTCATCGCCGCGTGGAAAGTGGTCGGCATCGATGTCTCGAACGCGATCCTCTCCGCCGGCCCGCGCATTCCCATCAAGGATCGATATCGCGCACCGGCCGGCGGAGCGGAACTGCCCGAGTCGCTACCGTTCGTGCGGATCTAGTGTGTAGGACAGGCACTCCTGCCTGTCCCGGACAGGCAGGAGTGCCTGTCCTACACTGAAGCTGTCTACTTCCGTCGATTCAGATAAACGAGTGCGCCGGCGGCGATCGTGACCGCTCCGAGCGACACCACGAGCACTTCCGGATTCTTCTTCAGATAGTCCGCGACTTCATCGAGGATCTGATCGGTGTCGATGTCGTCGAGCCGCGCTTTGAGCCGGTCGACGATCAGGTCGACGAGGCCGAGGCGTTCGACGATGTCGAGGATCGCGGCGGTGGAGAGGCCGGCTGCCGCGCCACCGGAGCGCCGTCGCGAGCCGCTGCTCTTCGAGCTGCTCCGCGATGTCGTTCCGCGATCGTCATCCTCGTCATCATCGGGTCTGTGTCTCGTTGCCATTTTGTACCCTCCGTCTGTCGACGCATTGTGCAAATGGGTGACCAGAACGTTGGCGCCGGTGCTGCAATGAAGCCGTGACATGCGACTGGGAGATGAACGAAGCTCGAATGTCGAAGACCGCCGCGGCTTCGGACTGCCGGTCATCGGCGGCGGCATCGGCGCCGTCGTCCTGGCACTGCTGGCGTTCTTGTTCCGCGGCACACCGGGACAGATCGACGTCCCGCAGCAGACTCAGACCGGTCCCAGCGCTGGTGCTCCCGCGAGCGCGGGCAACGATCCGCAAGTCGAATTCGTGTCCGCGGTTCTCGCCGATACGGAAGCGACGTGGCACGACATCTTCCGCAACGATGTCGGCCGCGACTACGTCGAGCCGAAGCTCGTGCTGTTCACGGATGTCGTGCAATCGGGATGCGGCGTTGCGGAATCGGCGACCGGCCCGTTCTATTGTCCCGAGGATCACAAGGTGTACCTGGATCTCGGATTTTTCCGGGAGCTGCAGGATCGTTTTCAGGCGCCCGGAGACTTTGCGCGCGCCTACGTGATCGCGCACGAGGTCGGCCATCACGTGCAATACCTCCTCGGCATCGCCCCGCTCGGCGGACGACGCACATCGAATGCGACTTCGGTGAAGACCGAGTTGCAAGCGGACTGTTTCGCCGGCGTCTGGGCGAATCACGCCGACAAGATGCGGCACATCCTCGACCCCGGCGACATCGAAGCCGGACTGAATGCCGCGAGCGCGATCGGCGACGATCGGCTGCAACGCCAGTCGCGCGGCTACGTCACGCCCGATTCGTTCACGCACGGCTCGAGCGCGCAGCGCGTGGGCTGGTTCAAGCGGGGATTCCAGGGCGGGCGGATCGGCGATTGCGATACGTTTCACTCGCCGGATTTGTAAGAGATGTCATCCTGAGCGCCGAAGAGCGCGAGGGATCTGGGCGGTGGTGCGTTCCGCCACCCAGATCCCTCGCCGTCTTCGCGGCTCAGGATGACACCCTGCGATATCGTTCGCGGCCATGAAACGTTTGGTTCTCGCGATCGTGTTGTTCGCCCTTTCCCTCCACGCCCAGGATCCTGTCCGCTACACGTTGCGTTTTCCGGCGCCGCAGACGCACTACGTCGAGGTCGAAGCGACGTATCCGGCGTCGAATGCGAAGCAGATCGAAGTCATGATGCCGGTGTGGGCGCCGGGCTCGTATCTCGTGCGCGAGTTCGCGCGCAACGTCGAGAACGTGACGGCGACGACGGATCGCGGCGAGATCGTCCCGGTCGAAAAGACGCGCAAGAACCGCTGGCGCTTTCCGACTCACGGCGCGAGCACGATGACGTTCCGCTACCGCGTGTACGGACGCGAGATGCGCGTGCAGACGAATTTCATCGACTCGGATTTCGCGTTGCTCAACGGTCCGGCCACGTACATCGCCCCGATCGACAAATTGCACAACCCGTTTGAAGTGCGCGTCGAGCTGCCGAAGATCTGGGCGCGGAGTCTGACCAGTCTCACAGCGATCGAGCCGAACCGTTATCGCGCTTCCGACTACGACGATCTCGCCGACTCGCCGATCGTTGCCGGCAATCCTGCCGTTCACGAATTCGTTGTCGACGGAAAGCGCCATGAGCTCGTCAACATCGGCGACGAAGCGTTCTGGGACTCCGAACGTGCCACGAAGGACGTGCAGAAAATCGTCGAACAACACCGGAAGACGTGGGGTCTGCTGCCGTACGACCACTATCTGTTCTTCAACTTCATCGTCGACGTGGGCGGAGGACTCGAGCACAAGAATTCGACGGTCCTGATGACGCGCCGATTTCAAATGCGCACGCGCAAGGGCTACGTCGACTGGCTCGATCTCGTCAGTCACGAGCAGTTCCACGCGTGGAACGTGAAGCGGCTCCGGCCGGTGGCGCTCGGCCCGTTCGATTACGAGAACGAGAACTACACGCCGAACCTCTGGATCTCCGAAGGGTTCACGGATTACTACGGATCGCTCGACGTCGTGCGCGCCGGACTCATGACACCCACGGAATACCTGCAGCGGCTCTCGGATGCCATTCACATGCTGCAGACGACGCCGGGCCGGCTCGTGCAACCGGTCGCGATGGCGTCGTACGACGCGTGGATCAAGTTCTATCGGCCGGACGAGAACACGGCGAACACGGGGATCAGCTACTACACGAAGGGCTCGATCGTGGCCTGGATCCTCGACGCGAAAATTCGCCGCGCAACGAATGATGCGCGCACGCTCGACGGCGTGATGCGCGCTGCGTATCAACGCTACTCCGGGCCGAAGGGCTTCACGACCGAGCAGTTCGTCGACGTCGTTCGCGAGATCGGCGGGGCGGACACTGCGACGTGGCTGAGTCGCACGATCTCAACGACGGATGAGCTCGATTACAGCGATGCGCTCGCATGGTTCGGCCTCGAGTTCCGCAAAGACGCGAAGAAACCCGATAACCCCGACGACAAGCCTGCGCGCGCCTGGCTCGGGCTGACAACGAAAGTCGACAGCGGCCGGCTGCTCGTCACGCAGGTCAGGAGCGGGACGCCGGCGTTCGATGCAGGCGTGAATGTCGACGACGAGTTGATCGCTCTCGACAATTATCGGATTCCGCCTGACGCATTCGACACCCGGCTCGAGCAATACAAGGCCGGTGATGAAGCGTCGCTCATCGTCGCGCGACGGGGCCTGTTGCAATCGATCAAGGTCAAGTTCGCCGTCGAACCGGAAAACGAATGGAAGCTCCACACGTTGGAGAAACCGTCTACGGATCAAACACAGCATTTCAATCGATGGTTACATCCACAAGAAAAGGTTGCGGAAATGGTTCACTAAAATCTTGCCTTCGGCAGTGAATTGCCGAATACTGTTTGAGCGCCGTCGCAGGCGATAGCCATTGCTTTCACTCATTCACAGTGCGGCGGCTCGGGGAGCTCTTCGCGTGCGGGTGATGGTGGGAACGAGAGCAGATCGGCCCCTCGGAGTGCCGAGACCCGAGTGATGCCCACACAGACGACGACGTTTGAAGCGATCGGCTTCCAACTCCTCGGACCACTTTCTGTCTCTCTTCTTCTCTTCCAGATCTATCGCAGCTTCAGAACGAAGTACGTTCTGCACTGGACGCTGAGCTTCGCGTCGCTCGCGGTCTTCCACCTCGCCACGACGTCGCTGATCTTCCGCGATGGTGCGGCCGAGCCGTTCGTCCTGATCGCCGGATCGGTGATCGGCGGCGCAGCCGCGTACTTGCAGCTCGGCTGGCTGATCTGGGGAGCGGCCGAGCTGGCGAAGAAGAAGGAGATCAAAGTCGCGGAGCCGGCCCGGGTGCTGTTACTGCTCGCCGGCGTCGGAGTTCTGTCGGGCGCGATCCCGTTCTTCGTCGGCCGCGATCCCTCCGTCCACCGTTTCTTCTACCTCGGGCTCCACGCGCTGGGAGCGGCGCTGACGTTCGTCGCCGCCGCATACGCGGTTCGCCGGTTTCGCGGCGCCGGCTTCATGGTGCCCGCGATCGCGTTCGGCATCTACGGCCTCGTGCAACTCGCCGAGTTCATCGACATCATGCGCAGCGTCGTCGCGCACGGAACTTCGCTGCCGCTTCTGAGCGTCGGCGTCTCAGAGCTGGCCGGCAGCGCAGTAGTCGCGCTCGGCGCGGTGCTGATCGTGCTCGAGGATCAGCG
>DASVHS010000555.1:0-5310 GCA_036382495.1 Thermoanaerobaculia bacterium
AGACCCGCTACATGACGCAGAGGCGGCCGTTTCCCGCCGGCGCGGCCGTCGTGCTCTACAGCGACGGCATCACCGAGGCCGAGAATGTCGCGGGCGAGGAGTTCGAGAACGACCGGCTCGAGACCCTCCTCAACGCACACGCCGATGCCTCGGTGACCGAGCTGCGCGACCGGATCGCCATGGCCGTCGACGAGTTCGTCGGCGAGGCAGCGCAGAAGGACGATCAGACGCTCGTGATCGCGCGCCGGAGCTGATAGAGGAGTGCCTGTCCCCACACTTAGAATTTCGGCGGCCGTTTCTCGAAGAATGCCTTCATTCCTTCGGCCGACTCACTCGACTGAAACGCCTTCAGCTGATTTTCACTCTCGAGATCGATCTGCGCGCCCAGTTCGCTGTGCTCGCTCTCTGACAACGCTCGTTTGATCGCGGCGATCGTTGTTGCCGGGCCCGACGCGATTGTTTCCGCGACTTTCTGCGTCTCGTCATTCAGCGACGCGGCGGGCACCACACGATCCGCGAGTCCGATCCGCAGCGCTTCCGCGGCGTCGACGATCCGCCCGGTCGCCATCATCTCGAACGCGGCGCTCCGTCCGACCGCGCGCGGCAGAAACCAGGTGCCGCCCCAGTCGGGATGTAATCCGATGCGCACGAACGACTGCGCGAACTTCGCGGCATCCGACGCGACGCGGTAATCGCACGCCAGCGCGAGATTGCACCCCGCGCCCGCGGCCACACCATTGACCGATGCGATGACGGGCTTCGGCATCGTCGCGATCTGCATCACGATTTCGCGTCCGGCTTCGAGCAGCTTCCGGAACGCCGCGACGTCGCCATTTTTCTGCAGCGACGACATGAATTCCACATCGCCGCCGGCGCAGAAAGCGCGCCCCGCTCCGGTGATGACGACGACACGCCCCGCGGCCGATCGCAGTGCCGCGACGAGGTCCTCGCGCATCGTTCCAGTGAACGCATTGAGCTTGTCGGGACGGTTGAGCGTGATGGTCGTGACCGCGTCGCGCGTCTCACTGAGGATGAACGTCATCTCCGGGCAGTTTAAACTGCACGCGCAATGAAGCGCATCGCGGCGTGGATCCTCTGCGCGACCATCCCGGTCGCGATCTTTCTGCAGTTCCGCCACGGCGATCTCGTGTGGCAGTTCATCTTCTCCTGCCTGGCCGTCCTCCCGATCGCGGCGTGGATCGGCACTTCGACCGAGCACCTCGCCCAGCGCATGGGTCCGACGTACGGAGCGCTCTTCAACGCCACGTTCGGCAACTTCGCCGAGTTCACCATCGCGATCTTCGCGATCCGCGCGGGACTCATCGACGTCGTCCGGGCGTCGCTCACCGGCTCCGTCGTCGGCAATCTTCTCTTCGTCGCCGGTCTCTCGATGGTCGCCGGCGGCTGGAACCGGCAAACACTCCAGTTCAACGCGCTCGCAGCGGAGTCGCAGTGCGGGCAGTTGATCCTCGCTGTTTCCGCCGCACTCGTTCCGGCGCTGTTTTTTCGCGTCGCGACGGAGCTCCACCATCCCGAACTGATCCACCAGGTCTCCATCGGCGTCTCCGTCATCCTCATCATTTCCTACTTCCTCGGACTGCTGTTCACGTTCCGGACGCACAGCGACCGGCTGAGCGCAATCGAGCAACACGAGAACTCGTTCGACGAGAGCGAACGGTGGACGGTTCGCAAAGCGATCCTCGTGCTTCTCGGTGCGAGCGTCGTCATGGGCGTGGTGGCCGAGGGGCTGGTGCATGCGGTGGATGCGGCGGGGCGGGCGTGGGGGGTGAACGAAGTCTTTCTCGGTTTCATCGTGGTGGCGATCGTCGGCAACGCCGCTGAGCATTCGACGGCCGTGCTGATGGCGATGCGCAATCAGATGGATACAGCGCTCAACATCTCGATGCAGTCGAGCGTGCAGATCGCGCTGTTCGTCACCCCACTTCTCGTCTTCATCTCGTACGGGCTCGGGCATCCGCTGGATATCGTGTTCACACCGTTCGAGATCCTCGCCGGCGGACTGGCGGTGGCGGTGTTCTCCTATCTGGTCCTCGACGGCGAGACAAACTGGTACGAAGGAGTGCAGCTGCTCGCTGTGTATGCGATCGTCGCCGTGGCGTTGTACTTTCTGCCATCGGTCGCGCAACCGGTGGCGGCAAATCGATGAATCGCCGGACGTGGTGGCGGCTTTACTCGTACGAGATCATCACGCTCGTCAATCTCGCGATCATCGGATGGTTGACCGGCTCGATCGTCATCACGTCGCTTCCGGCCACGCTCGCGTCGTTCATTCCGACCCTCGGCGGTTACGCGATCGCCGGCGTTGTGATTCGAGCGCTCGTCGCGTGGCGCCGCGGTGAGCTGCGCGCTTTTCTGCGCATCGTGCGGAGTGCGGGATGGCTGACTGACACGGTGCGCCTCGTTCTGTTCGGGTCGCTGATGGTGCACACGTACTTCTGGATCAAGCTCGTGGTGCCGCTGCTGCATCCGCGTCTGTACGACCAGGAGCTGTGGAACATCGATCAGCGCATGTTCCTGGGCCTCTCGCCGAACATTTTCCTTCTCAACGTGTTTTCAAAAGGCGTCGTGCTGCAGGTGATCGACTGGGCGTACGCACGCATCTTTTTTGTGAGCATGAGTGTCGCGTTCATCTTTTTTCTGTCGTCGCCGAGCCGTCGTCTGCGCGCGGCGTTCTCAACCGGGAACACGCTGTTGTGGCTCGCCGGCGCGTGGCTGTACATGCTCGTGCCTTCGCTCGGGCCCGCGTTTCGTTTTCCGGAGGTGTGGCTGCCGTTCGCATACGGCCTCGACATCACGCAACACTTCCAGGCGTTTCTGATGAAGAACTACCAGTCGGTGCTGCGGCTGCCACGCGGCGGATCCGTCCGTGACGTGCAGCTCATGCTCGGCATCGCGGCCTTCCCGAGCCTTCATGTCGGGTTTCAGATGTTCGCGTTTCTATGGATGAGGCGGCTGTGGATCTACGGCGAGATCGTATTCGGCGTTTTCGCGCTCGTCATTCTGATCGGCTCGGTCGTGACGGGCTGGCACTATCTGATCGACGGCATCGCAGGCATCGCGATGGCTGCGGTTTGCTATCTGATCGCGGCTCGGGCGTGGCAAATCCGCAGGTGGCTGCGCCTCATGTCATCGCGAGTGTAGCGAGGGACCCGGGTGGGGAGGGGTTTGACTACCGCCCGCCCACACAGGTCCCTCCCCTTCGCTTTGCTCAGGGTCGGGATGACATAGAGGTTAATCCCTGTTTCGACAGTCATGACTGCAACCCTAGGAGACTTGCTCGCTGTGAGGACGGCTGACGCCGCTCCTGAGCTCGTCGACCAGCTCGAGAACAAGGCGGTGCGGTGCTACTCATGCGGGCACCGCTGCAAAGTCCTCGACGGGCTGAAGGGAATCTGCAAGGTCCGCTACAACGAGGACGGCGTGCTGAAGGTGCCGCGTGGCTACGTCGCGGCGCTGCAGGTCGATCCGATCGAGAAGAAGCCGTTCTTCCATGCGTATCCCGGCGCGCTCGCGTTGTCGTTCGGCATGCTGGGATGTGATTACCACTGCGGCTACTGCCAGAACTGGGTGACGTCTCAGGCGCTGCGCGATCCGGTTGCCGGTACGTCGCCGATGGATGTCGAGCCGTCGGACCTCGTCGCGCTCGCGAAGAAGCACGGCGCGACGGTGATTACGTCGACGTACAACGAACCGCTGATCACATCGGAGTGGGCTGTCGAAGTGTTCAAAGAAGCGAAGAGGGCGGGGCTTATCTGCTCGTACGTTTCGAACGGGAACGGCACGGACCGAGTGCTCGACTACATCGCTCCGTACGTCGATCTCTACAAAGTCGATCTCAAAGGGTTCAGCGACGCGCACTATCGTGATCTCGGCGGCACCCTGCAGCCTGTGATCGACACGATCCGTGGTCTCAAGCGGCGGAAGATCTGGCTCGAGGTGGTCACGCTGATCATCCCCGACTTCAACGACTCCAATGAAGAGCTGACGAAGATCGCGGAGTTTCTCGCCAGCGTCGACGTCGACATCCCATGGCACATCACTGCGTACCATCAGGACTACAAGATGGACAACGCGAGCACGACGGCGCAGCATTTGCTGCGCGCGTACGAGATCGGCAAACGTGCCGGCCTTCGCTACATCTATCCGGGCAACGTCCCGGCCGGTTTCGGCGACAAGGAATCGACCCACTGTCCGAAGTGCGACACGATCGTCATCGGCCGCACCGGCTTCCGCGTCACGTCATTCCAGTTGAAGGACGGTAAATGCCCGAAATGCGCGACAGCGATTCCCGGCGTGTGGGGAGACGGCACTGCCGCGGTCGGGCGCAACGGCATTCCGCGTCCGGTCCGGGTGGCTTGAGGCATGCTACTCTCCGCGCCGCGGATGGAGGATTTCGTCGACGTCGCAAGCATTGATGATCTCCCCGCCGGTCGAGCAAAAACGTTGAAAGTCGGCGAGCGCTCGATCGCTCTGTATCACACGAAGAGCGGGTTCTTCGCCAGCGACAATGAATGTCCTCATCGCGGCGGTCCGCTCGGGCAAGGTGATGTCATCGGCGACGAGATCGTCTGTCCGTGGCATCTGTGGGGCTTCGACGTGCGAAGCGGTGTCTGCACGGGTAACTTTCAACTCAGCATCGTCACGCACGAGGTGAAGATCGATCGAGATCGCATCCTCGTGAAACTCGCGCCGGCGCGCGAGGCCACACCCGAACTTCCGTGAATCCGAAACCACTCAGGCACGTTGATATTTTTGGCAAGGCCGGACGCCTCGAGGCGCTTTATCGCGAGCTCCAGGATCCCGCGGGCGTCGCCGTGATCTGCCACCCTCTGCCGACCGGCGGCGGCACGCTTCACAACAAAGTCGTGTTCCGCGCGGCGCGCGGACTCGAGAACGCAAACGTTGCGACGCTGCGCTTCAACTTCCGCGGTGTCGGCGCCAGCGGTGGGACGTTCGACGCCGGCGAAGGGGAGCAGGACGATTTTCTCTCCGCGCTCGACTGGGTGAGGAAAAAACATCCCGACAAGCCGGTGATTGCCGGCGGATTCTCGTTCGGCGCCTGGGTGGCTTCGCGCGCCGGGTGCGAAGTCGACTACGTTCGCGGCTTGTTCCTCATCGGAACGCCGGTGAACAAGTACGACTTCGGCTACCTCGCGCATTGCGAGAAGCCGATGCTCTTTCTACACGGCACGCAGGACGAGCACGGCGACGTCAACAAGCTCGAGAAAATCGTCGAGCACGTGCGCAACGCTGAAAGCGTGATCGTCACCGGCGCCGATCACTTCTTCA
>DASVHS010000556.1:0-2393 GCA_036382495.1 Thermoanaerobaculia bacterium
CGACTATCCCGGATTCGGTTACGGCATCAACTACGAGTTCGGACTCTTTAAGCAGACGTTCGTCAACGGCTATCAGCACGAGAAGCCCGATCAATGGGTGACCGGTGGCTCGCCGTGGCTCATCGAGCGGCTCGACGACGCCGTCACGATTCCGGTCTACGGCAACATCGCGCACCTGAATGACAGCAAGGGGAGTTACGCACCGAAGTGGGTCGACTTCAAGCTGTTGATCGGCGTGCCGCACGACATGCCCATCGTCGGGTACGGCGGCAGGACCGTGAACTTCCTGCGCCTGTTCTCTGCGCGTTCGTCGGACGAGTTCGACGTCGGCATCTTCAACAGCGGCGATTACATTCGCGCGGTGCAGGATCAGATCGGGACCGAGGCCATCTCGAAGATTCTGTATCCGTCGGATGTGGTGGCGTCGGGCCGCGAGCTGCGTCTGCTGCAGGAGTATTTCCTCGTCGGCTGCTCGGTGCGCGACATCATCAAGCGGTACAAGGACGGGCACGACTCGTTCGATCAGTTCGCGACGAAGGTCGCCATCCAGATGAACGACACGCATCCTGCGCTGACGGTCGCGGAGCTCATGCGCGTGCTGGTCGATGAGGAACGGCTTCCCTGGGAGTCGGCGTGGGCGATCACCGTCGACACGCTCGGCTTCACGAACCACACGCTTCTTCCGGAGGCGCTGGAGAAGTGGCCGATCGATCTGCTCGCGAAGGTCGTTCCCCGACATCTGCAGATCATTCAGGAAATCAATCGCCGTCTCGTCGCGGAAGCGGAGCGGCGATTCCCCGGCGATGTCCTCATGGCCCAGCGCGTCTCGATCATCGCCGGCGACCAGGTCCGCATGACGAACCTGGCGATGGCAGGCAGCCATTCGGTCAACGGTGTCGCCGAACTGCATTCGCGCCTTGTCACGACGACGCTCGCGCCCGATTTCTACAAACTCTATCCGTCGCGGTTCAACAACAAAACGAACGGCGTGACGCCACGTCGCTGGCTGCTGCATGCGAACCGGCCGCTCGCGGCGCTGGTCACGAAATCGATCGGCGATGGGTGGATCACGAACCTCGAGCAATTGCGTCAGCTGGAGATGTTCGCGGATGACGTCTCGCTGCACGACCGGCTCGAGGCCGTGAAGCGCAGAAACAAAGTCGCGCTTGCCAGGCTGACGAAAGAGCTGACCGGGACAGCGATCGATCCGCTCTCGATGTTCGATGTCCAGGTGAAGCGCTTCCACGAATACAAGCGCCAGCTGCTCAACGCGCTGCACATCATTCATCGCTACTGGCGCATCGTGGAGGACGGCGTGCAGCCGCTCGCGCCGCGGACGTACATCTTCGCGGGCAAATCGGCGCCCGGCTATTTCATGGCGAAGTTGATCATCAAGCTGATTCATTCGATCGGCGAGATCGTGAACGCCGATCCGCGGACGCGCGACCTGATGAAGGTCGTGTTCCTGCCCGACTATCGCGTGTCCCTCGCGGAGGCGATCATTCCGGCGGCGGAGTTGTCGGAGCAGATTTCGACGGCGGGCAAGGAAGCGTCCGGGACGGGCAACATGAAGCTCGCGCTCAACGGCGCTCTGACGATCGGGACCCTCGACGGGGCAAACATCGAGATCCGGGATGAAGTCGGCGAGGACAACATCTTCATCTTCGGTCTGCGCACGGAGGAAGTCTTCGATCTTCTCGCTCACGGATACGACCCTCAGGTCTTCCTCGGCGGCAATCGATATCTGCGCCGTGTCGTCGATTCGATCGCAGCGGGACACTTCTCACGCGGCGACAAGGATCTGTTCCGGCCGCTCGTCGCGAAGCTGTTGTCGACGCGCGACGAATACGTGCACCTCGCCGATCTCGAGTCGTACATCGACGCGCAGGAACGTGTCGACGTCGTCTACCGCGACCGGACGTCGTGGCTGAAGAAGTCGCTGCTGAACATCGCGCGCGTCGGAAAGTTTTCGTCCGACCGCACCATCACGCAGTACGCACGCGAGATATGGAGTCTCCGGCCTGCGGTCGTCGGTCACTTCGCGCACGCCGCGCTGCTGGAAGAGGAGTAGGTCTAACACGGATGACATCCATCACCAGAACAGGTCTTTCGCCGCGCTCCAGAAATGGTTCGAGTAGCGGCGATAGCGCAGCGAGATCAGCTCGCGCATCACGGTCGGAATTCGCGACGCCCGTCGCGGCGGCAGTGACGCACGCGTCCTGATGTGCGCGATCCGGCGGCGGAGGTCTTCGATGCGCTCGGCTGGTGCGGACGTTCGCTCCAGACGATGCAGCACCGCTTCGAGTTGTGTCGCGTGCGTTGCGTACTCGTTCGCCCCCGTCCCCCGCGCCGCCCCCACCCACCGCCGCACCCCGCCCGCCGCCACGCCCGCC
>DASVHS010000557.1:0-3544 GCA_036382495.1 Thermoanaerobaculia bacterium
CGAGAACTTCAAAAAAGACACCGGCATCGATCTGACCGAGGATCGGATGGCGCTGCAGCGGTTGAAGGAGGCGTCGGAGCGCGCGAAATGCGAGCTCTCGATCTCGCCGGAGACGCGCATCACGCTGCCGTTCATCTCCGCTGATGCATCGGGGCCGAAGCATCTCAACAGCGTGCTCACGCGTCACGAGCTCGAGAAAATGGTCGACGACCTGATTCAGCGGACGATCGATCCGACGAAGGACGCGCTGAAGGCGGCCGGCCTGGCGCCGGAGAAGATCGACGAGGTCGTGCTCGTCGGCGGCCAGACGCGCATGCCGAAAGTCATCGAGGCGGTACAGAAGGTCTTCGGCAAGGAGCCGAATCGCAATATCAATCCCGATGAAGTCGTGGCCGTCGGCGCTGCCGTCCAGGGCGGCATTCTGCGCGGCGACATCAAGGACATGATCCTTCTCGATGTCACGCCGCTGTCGCTCGGACTGGAGACGCACGGCGGTCTGTTCACGAAGATCATCGAGCGCAACTCCACGATTCCGACGAAGAACTCGCTGATCTTCACGACGGTCGCCGACAACCAGAACAAGGTGCAGGTGCACGTGCTGCAGGGCGAGCGCGAGTTCGCGCGCGAGAACAAGTCGCTCGGCAAGTTCGACCTGATCGGCATTCCGGCGTCACCGCGGGGCGTGCCGCAGATCGAGGTAACGTTCGCGATCGACTCCAACGGCATCGTCAACGTCACGGCGCGCGATCAGGCCACCGGGCAGTCGCAGGGAGTGCAGATCAATCCGGCCGGCGGACTGTCGAAGGACGAGATCGACCGCATCATCGGCGAGGCCGACGAGCATTCGCGGGCCGACTCGCAGCGCCGCGAAGTGCGCATGATCCAGAACAAGCTCGAGGGCATGATCTACACGAACGAGAAGGTCTTCCGCGAGTTCGGCAAGCTGCTGAAGGACGACGAGAAGGAAAGCGTTTCGAAAATCCTCGCCCGCGCGAAGGAAGTCGTGAACTCCGACGAGAAGACGCGTCTCAACGAAGCGATCTTCGAGTTGCAGAGTGCGTCACGCATCCTCACCAGCGTGATGCTCTACAACCCTGCCAAGTTCGGCATCCCCGGCGGCGACAATCCCTCCTGACGCAAAGTCCATGGCCACCACCGAAAAACGCGATTATTACGAAGTGCTGAGCATTGAGCGCGGCGCCACGATCGACGACATCAAGAAGTCGTATCGCAAGCTCGCGCTGAAGTACCACCCCGACAAGAATCCCGGCAACGCGGACGCGGAAGAGAAGTTCAAGGAGGCCGCCGAAGCGTACGGCGTGCTCTCCGACGATGAGAAGCGCGCGCGTTACGACAAGCATGGTCATGGCGGAGTGTCGGGGATGGGCGGCTTCGACCCCAACCAGTTCGCCGACTTCGGCGACATCCTCGGCGACCTGTTCGGGTTCGGCGATCTCTTCGGCGCGGGCCGCAAGCGGTCGACGCGTCCGGCCCGCGGCAACGATCTGCGTTACGACCTCGAGCTCGAGTTCAACGCTGCCGTGTTCGGCAAGGACGTCACGCTCGATGTGCCGCGTGTCGTCGCGTGCAAGACTTGCAGCGGGTCGGGCGCGAAGCCGGGGACGCAGCCGGTCACGTGCACGGGATGCGGCGGCCGCGGACAGATCCGCTATTCGCAGGGATTCTTCGCGGTGGCGCGCACGTGTCCGCAATGCGGCGGCGCCGGAAAAGTGATCAAGGAACCGTGCGTGACGTGCAACGGCGCGGGCCGTGTGCGCGAGGAGAGGAAGATCTCCGTCAAGATCCCGGCCGGCGTCGACGATGGATCGCGTCTGCGCGTGGCGGGAGAAGGGGAAGCCGGCTACAACGGCGGCCCCGGCGGCGACCTGTACGTCTTCATCACCGTCAAAGCGCACGCGAAGTTCACGCGCCGCGACTACGACATCCACAGCGAGCAGGGCGTCACGCTGACGCAGGCCGCGCTCGGCGCGGAAGTGAAGACGGCGACGATCGACGGCGAAGAATCGCTGAAGGTCCCCGCCGGCACCCAGCCGAACCAGGTCTTCCGTCTGCGCGGCAAGGGCGTGCAGTTCCTCGACGGCAGCGGCCGCGGCGACCACTACGTCCACGTCGGCGTGCGGATCCCCACCGCCCTCAACGACGAGCAGCGCCATCTGCTCGAGCAACTGGCGAAGATCGAAGGCGAGACGCCGCCCGAGCGGCGCGTGCTCGACAAGGTCAAGGACTTCTTCACTCCGTAGAAGTCCTCGGCAAATGGCGTGCGCCGAGGGATGATGCGGGTGTGAGGAAGTTGAGACTCTCGATCAGCGGCGTGTTGTCCGATCGCGACATCACAATCCGCGACCATTGGATGACGTCTGCGTCGCTAGTGGAATCCGGCGGAATGCGAGGCCTGCGAGCCGTGAACGATGAGCGCGCGCCTACTCACTATGCTGCATATGCTGCGACTTTCGCAGCCTATCCCTCGACGAATATGCTGCGCGGCTCGCAGTTCGGCACGCCCATCGACTCGATGCCGCATCGACGCAACCCAAGCCACCACTTGCGCTTGCTGCGTAGACACGCAGCGTGCGACGATGCGATAGGCTGCGAAGCAGATGACTATGCTGCTGCAGCCTAATGCAACTTAATGACGAGTTAGACCACACACTACCTTCGAGGAACTTTGATGAAAGAGCAATCGTTCGCGGACTTGCTAGAAAAAGGCCCACCTGCCTCAAAGCTAACTGAGGTCATCATTCATGAGTTGTCAGTATTCAACCTAGGCAAAACCGTTGACTTCAATTTCTTAAGTCGTTCATCAGTCGGTGGCTACTGTCGTTCGCTGGGATTTGCGACGAACCGAAACTGGTCAATGCTAGTACTCGACAAGATCGCTCCAAAGTCACCGCTCGGACCAAATGTCGTTCCGGAACGAGAAGCCAAGGCTGTCTTAGCCCAACTACGTCACGCAATCGATACGCGGTTGTTGGAACCGAAAATGGGCAAGCCACAGCCGGACATCATTTCTGATTTTCTTCCAAAGGGGAAGCGATACAAGCGCGCCAAGACGCTTGGGCACTTGTGGGAGTTTCAGTACGCGCTGGCCGTTGAGCTTGAGCATGGCAGGACCCGGGGAAGTAACGTGACGAACAACCATCCGTTACTGACTGCGTTGGTAGTTGTTGCACATTTAGCTGAGGACAAACTGTATTACGCAAGACTTTGGGAAATGGAGACCACCGCAGGGTTGTTCAACGCACAACTCGAAAAAGCACCAACGGGCCCAATCATGAAGGAAAACATGCCTGCAAGAGTCTATTTGCAGCAGCGTTTGCAGGAGCGCGTCGAGAATGCTTATGCTGTGGTCTAACAATTCATTCAAGCCGAAGCCGCTTCGCGGCTCGGCTTAATTCAGGCGTTAGGCGGTGGTGGTGAATCCCGCGAGCAGATGCCGTAGCGCTGGCGCACTCGCCCCTACGATCAGGCCGCGCTTCTCGTGATACTCCGTCACGATTCCGGCGACTTCGATTTCGCCGGGCCT
>DASVHS010000558.1:0-1796 GCA_036382495.1 Thermoanaerobaculia bacterium
GTCGCGCTGACCGTCCCGGCCTTGTCGACGAGGAACTTGAAGAACGACGCGGTGCTGAGATCGCAGGTGCGACCACTCAGCGATTGCAAAGAAACGACGTTGCCGTACGCAGAGTCCTGACTGTTGTTGACCGCGAACGGATTCGAACATGGGATCGCTGCCGCGCCGAGGTCCGCGTTCGTCACGAGGACGAACGCCTGCGGAGAGCTTGCGGTCACGCTCGTGCCGGTTACGACGACTTTGTAGATCCCGGGCACGGCGTTGACGATCTCGACCTCTTCCGTGTTGTCGATGTGATTCACACCGTGCGTTGCGGCGAGGCCGGGATTCGTCGCGTCGAGCACGTACGGCAGAACATCGCTGCCACTCGGATCGACGACCTTGACGTCGAGATCGTTGACGAGCGTGCTCGCCGCGAGTGGATCGGTCGGATCGCCCGAGTCGACCGGAAACACGAGCACTTCCGGATCGCTCCAGCCGATGACGACGCGCAGGTTCTGCGTCGATGTCACGGTGAGAGGGAGCTCGATCTTCCCCGATGTCGCGAGCGAATCCATCTTGATGCGACGGGTCTGACCGCCGTCGGCGATGATCGTGTCGACGGCCGCCTTGGCGTCGAGCAGGCCAAAGCCATACGTGAAGTCCGGTCCGCGATTGCCGAGGTCCTGCGCGGTGGCGAGCATGAGAGTCTTGAGAGCGGCTGGCGTCGGATTCGCGCCGCCGAACGTCCGCCGCCATTGCTCGACGAGCAATGCCGACGCGCCAGTGACGACCGGCGACGACATCGAAGTGCCGTCGAGAGACCCGTACGAGTTGTTCGGGATTGTCGAATACACGCCCTCGCCTTGCGCGACGATGTCCGGCTTCACGCGTCCATCGCGAGTGGGACCGCGCGAGCTGAACGACGCGATACCCTTGCCTGCGTCGACTGCGCCCACGGCGATGACGTTCTTCGCCGACGCCGTCACGCCGATCGACATCCACGGCGCGGGAAGCACACTCGTGATCTGCGGATGGCGCGTGGTCTCGCAGAACGTCGCGCCACTCTTGCAGGTCGGGACCGGGCAATCCGTCCCGCTGCCGTCGGCCGAGTAACAGTAGCCGGTGACGACCTTGCCGTTGTCATCGAAGTGACCGTGCGCGAATGGCGCGGCCTGAGGCCCGATATTCTGAGCGTCGTTTCCCGCGGAATGGACCATCAACACACCGACGTCGCGCGTGATCTTGTCGAGCGGTGCGGTGACGAGAAAGTCATACCCGCCGTAGTAAAGATCGGAGTCGCCCCACACAAACCCCGCTGACACGCAGTCGCCGCTCGTGCACCACCCCAGGATGTAGCCCCAGGAGTTGTTGTCGGAGCGCGACGTGAGCGCATTCTTGAGGTCGAGGAAGTTGTCGTTGTTCGCGTCGTATTCGTCGAGCGTCGCCGAGGGGGCCATGCCTTTCGCCAACGGATCGATGCCCGCGGCGATCATCGTCCCGGCGACATGCGTCGCGTGCTGGACGTCGCGAGTCGCGCTGCCGACGAACGGCGTATGCGACGTGAGCCGTCCGTTGAATTCCTTGTGCGACGCGTCCGCTTGCGCGAGCTCGAAGTACGAAAGCGATACGCCCTGCCCGCTCAGGTTGTAAGGTCCCGAGAACAGGGGCGTCACGTTCGAGAGCGCCGCGGAGACGGCGTTCTCCGATTCGATCGGCAGATTCCGCGGACCGTAGACGAGAAGGACCGAGTCATCCGCCGCCAGGGAAGAAAGTGCGGACGGAGCAATCAGCGTGGGGATTCGACGGGGCACATG
>DASVHS010000559.1:0-7331 GCA_036382495.1 Thermoanaerobaculia bacterium
TTCGGCCCGCCCGATCGCGTCGGCCGTCTTCTGCCACGGCAATCGTGGAAACCTGACGACGAGCGCGGACGTCATCCCTCACCTCCTCGACGCCGGCATCAACGTCCTCTTCTTCGATTACCGCGGATTCGGTCGCAGCACCGGCGTGCCGTCAATCAACGGTATCGTGTCGGATGGCGTCTCCGCCGCCCGCTTCCACGATGCCATCCGCCCGAATTCGCTGCCGTCGATTCTTTACGGTTACTCGCTCGGAGGCGCCGTCGCGGCGCAGGTGATCCAGCGTCATTCGTTCGCCGCACTCATCCTCCAGTCGACGTTCACAAGCCTGCCGCGGATCACCCGTGTCCTCTTTCCGCGGATGCCGCTGCATCTCGTCGCCGGCAACCTCTTCGATACGCTTTCCGCGATCCGCCGTCTGACCGTTCCCCTCCTCGTGATCCACGGCGGCAACGACGAGGTCGTCCCCTGTTCCATGGCCCGGGAGATCTTCGAGGCCTGCGCGGCGGCCAGGAAGACGCTGGAGATCGTCGACGGCGGACAGCACAAGGACCTCTACGAGCGCGACCGCGACTCATTGGTCTGGTCGATCAATCGATTTGCCGCCGGTCTGGCGTAAGAATCGCTGTGGTAGCATCCGCCGCCGCTCGCGATGAAAGCTGTCGTCAAAATTGCTCCCATCGACGGCCCTGACGGTACTGCCGTCCGAGACTGTCCGGTCCCGAAGCCCGCTCCCGACGAGATCCTGATCCGCGTCGCCGCTGCGGCGATCTGCGGAACCGACAAGCACATCTACCACTGGGATCCGTCGATCCGCGACAAGGTCCATCCCCCGCGCATCTACGGCCACGAATTCTGCGGATTCATCGAAGAATTCGGCGAGCGGGCCCACCGCGAAGGGTTTGCAAAGGGCGACTACGTCTCGGCCGAGATGCACGTCGGCTGCGGCGAGTGTCCGCAGTGCCGCTCCGGCAACGGCCACATCTGCATCCGCACGAAAATCTACGGGCTGGACGAGGACGGAGCGTTCGCCGAGTTCGTCAAGGTGCCGGCGATCAACGTCATCAAGCTCGGCCCGTACGTTCCGCTCAGGGTCGGCGCGTTCCTCGACGCGCTCGGCAACGCAGTTCACACGACCCAGGTCTGCGACCTTGCCGGGAAAACCGTCGCAATCACCGGGTTCGGTCCGATCGGCGCGATGGCCGCGGCGATCGCCGAGCACAGCGGCGCCAGCACCGTCATCGTCACCGACGTCAGCGATCAGGCTCTCGAGACGGCGCGACGATGGGCATCGGCCCGCGACTTCGCCAATCTGCACGCGTTCAACACCCGCACGGCCGACGTCAAGCAAGTGAAGAAGGCGATCGAGACGATCACGGACGGAGTCGGCGTCGACATCGTGCTGGAGATGTCCGGCGCAGCGCCGGCGATCAACTTCGGCCTCGACATCGTCCGCATGGGCGGCTTCCTCTCCCTCCTCGGCCTCCCGCGCGGCCACGCGGTCACGATCGACGACTACACCCGCAACGTCATCTTTAAGGGCGTGACGATGCAGGGCATCATCGGCCGCCGGATGTACAGCACGTGGCAGCGGATGCTCGCGCTCCTGAAGTCCGGACTCGATGTCGAATGGGTCGTCCAGGCCACGTTCGAGTCCCTGAACGACTTTCACGAAGGCATGGGGCGGTTTGACCGGCACGAGGCGCTGAAGGTCGTGTTCTTCCCTGAAGGCGAGGAACAGGCAAATCAAAGAATGAAGGGATGAGGGCTCAGAGATGAGGGCTGAGCGTTCAGGGGGAATTCATCCCTCATCCCTCATCCTTCATCCCTGCAGATGAAACGCATCGGCATCCTGACCGGCGGCGGCGACGTCCCCGGCCTCAACGCTGCGATCAAGTCCTTCGTCTGGCGTCTTGCCGACGACCACGAGATTCTCGGCCTGCGCCGCGGGTGGGCATCGCTGCTCAACATCGTCCCCGATCCGAAGGCGGACAACTCCCATTGGATCACTCCGCTCACGCGCATGAACACGCGAGCGATCGATCGAACCGGCGGGACGATGCTGCACACGTCGCGCGTCAACCCATCGATCACGAAGCCCGAGGACATTCCCGAGCATCTGCGCGGAGAGATGCAGAATCGCGATGAGCGTGGCCGCTTCGACCTGACCGGCGCGGCCTTGCGCACCATCAACTTTCTGAAGCTCGACGCGCTCGTCGCCCTCGGCGGCGACGGGACGCTGACGTTCGCGCGCCGGCTCGACAAAGAAGGCGTGCCGATCGTGGCCATCCCGAAGACGATGGACAACGACGTCTACGGCACCGACTACTGCCTCGGCTTTTCGACGGCGGTCACGCGATCGGTCGGCTTCATCAACGACTTGCGGACCGGGGCCGGATCGCACGAGCGCTATCTCATCGTCGAGCTCTTCGGCCGTTATTCGGGCGAGACGTGTCTTCTGGCGTCCTATCTCGCCAGCACCGACCGCGCCGTGATCGCCGAGGTGCCGTTCGAGTGCGAGAAGTTGTACGGGATGCTGGAGCGGGACAAGCGCGACAACCCGAGCAACTACGCCGTCGTCGCGATCTCCGAGGGCGCGACGATGGTTGGCGGCCAGATGATCGAGACGGGCGAAGCGGACGCGTACGGCAACCGCAGACTCGGCGGTGTCGGCGGTTTGCTCAGCGACTACCTCGAAAAACATTCGCGCGAAAAGGTGATCTACCAACGCCTCGCTTATCTGATGCGCTCAGGTGCGCCCGACTCGCTCGATCAACTCGTCGCGTTCAACTTCGGCAGTCTCGCCGCGGACCTCGTCAAGCGTGGGGAAGCCGGAAAGATGATCGCGGTCGTCGACGGTCGCTACAACGCTGTCCCGATCGAGATCGCCGCGACGAAGAAACGCGTCGACGTCGACCGCTTCTACGACCCGGCCGAGTACCGGCCGAAGATCGCGAACGTCATGGGCATGCCGATGTTTCTGCATTAGTGCCCTTACAATCCCGCGCATGAGACTTTCGATCTGCATCACAGCGTTGCTGATCGCAGCCGCGGCTTTCGCACAGGACCCGCCGGCGACCGCGCAGGCACTCTCGCGGCACGCGTCGAACACGTCCCGATCGTTCGACGATCTCGATCGCGAGATCGACGATGCCATCTGGTATTTCAAACTCGGCGACGTTGCGAACGTCGACACGTTCCGCATCGCGTCGAGCAAACCGATCCGCATGAAGAATGCGACGGGACAGGGCGCCGGGAATCCGCTGATCCTCCCCGTCTACGTTTTCTCGCCGAAGAGTCTCAAAGGCCGCGCGCCGATGATCGTGTTCATCCACGGCGGCGTGCACGGCCGTCTCGACACCGACTACGCGCACATCCTCCGCGAGGCGCTCGAGCAGGGCTACGTCGTCGTGGCGCCCGAGTATCGCGGCAGCGTCGGTCACGGAGAGGATTTCTACGACCAGATCGACTACGGCGGCGCGGAAGTCGATGACGTTCACGACGCGCGCAACTGGGCTGTCGAGAATCTGACGAACATCGATCCGAAGCGTGTCGGCATCATGGGCTGGAGTCACGGCGGTTTTCAGACGCTCATGAACATCTTCCGATGGCCCGACGACTACAAGGTCGCCTACGCCGGCGTGCCGGTCAGTGATCTCGTGCAGCGCATGGGCTACAAGTCTCAGGGCTATCGCGACACGTTTTCGGAGTTCATCGGCAGCGAAGCCAAGGACAATGTGGCCGAGTACCGCAAGCGCTCACCGGTCAGCTACGCGGACAAATTGAACACGCCGCTTCTCATCCACACGAACACGAACGATGAGGACGTGAACGTGCTCGAGGTGCAGCACATGATCGAGGCCCTCAAAGCAGCGGGCAAGAAGTTCGAGTACAAGATCTACGAGAACGCTCCGGGCGGGCACGAGTTCAATCGCATCGACACGAAGCTCGCACGTGAGTCGCGTCAGGAGATCTGGTCGTTCCTGGCGAGGTACCTGAAATGACTTTCCTTTCCTGTTTTCTCGTCTTCGCGAGTCTCCTTCGTTTCTTCTCCGGCAATGACGCCGACGTCAAGCCGAAGCTGCACGGTCCGTATCTGATTCTCGTCGGCGGCGGCAAGGATCAGGACGACGCGATGCAGGCCGCGATCGACGGCGTTCGTGGCTGCACCGATTGCGACACAAAGCTGGATGTGGTCGTCCTGCGCGCTTCCGGCGATGATGGATACAACCCGTGGTTCATGGCCTTGAAAGGCGTGAACTCGGTTACGAGTTTCGTCATCACCGATCGGGCCTCCTCCGATCGCGACGACGTCGTCAACGCGGTGCGCAACGCGGAGATCGTGTTCTTCGCCGGCGGCGATCAGTGCAACTACGTGCGCTGGATCAAAGGAACGCGGACGGCGGAAGCGGTCAAGTCGGTTTATGGGCGCGGAGGCGCGGTCGGCGGATCGAGTGCCGGTCTCGCGATCCAGGGGGAGATCGTCTACGACTCCTGCCCGAACCAGAGCGCGGTATCGAAGGACGTGCTCATGGACCCGTACAACATCGATGTCAGTCTGTCGCGCGACTTTTTCAAGTGGCCGTCGATGCGCGGCATCATCACCGACACGCACTTCACGCAGCGCGATCGCATGGGGCGCACGCTCGTCTTCATGGCCAGGATCCTCGCGGCAGGCGACTTCCACCGCATCGAAGCGATCGGGATCAGCGAGGCGACGGTTCTTCTCGTCGATCGGAAAGGTGTGGGACGCGTCATGGGCAAAGGCCCGGTTCACATCATCGTCGCCGACAAGACGCCGAAGGTGATCGAGCGCGCGACTCCGCTCACCGAGCGCGGTTACAAAATCTGGCGCTTCGAATCCGGGGCCACGATCGACCTCGACCGTCTGCCCAAGACGCCGACGAAAGTCATCGACGTGGTGAAGGGACAGTTGAGCGGCGACCCGTACTAGATGTCATTCCGAGCGGGAGCGAGGGACCTGGGCGTGTGGAGGCCGGACCGCCCTCCACATAGGGGTCCCTCGCTCCCGCTCGGGATGACATGGGGATACCTCAACTCCCGCAGCAACGCCCCCGCCCGCGCCCGCTCCTGCGCGAATCGCGACGCCGGCGCGCGCTGCAGATAATCCGTCAGCGCCTTGCGCGCGATGTCATTTCGATGCTGACGCGCCGCAACGATGCCGAGGTTGTAGAGCGCGTCGAGTTGCGTGGGATCGAGCGCAACGACCTTTGACCAGTCGTCGATCGCAGCGTCGAAGTCGCCACTCTGTGCGGCCGCGACACCAAGCGTGTTGAGCGCGAGCGGAAGCTTCGGGTCGATCGACAGCGCTTTCTCGAGATATTTGCGAGCGAGCGGCACCTGCCCCGAACGCAGCGCCACGATGCCGAGATTCTGATAGGCGCGCGCATTGCCGGGGTCGGCCGTCAGAATGCGCTGGAACTGCTGCACCGCGCCGTTGACGTCACCGTTGTCCGCGAGCGCGATGCCGTATGCGTTCAGAAGATCGGGATCGTTCCCATTCGACAGCGGGCGCAGGACCTCGACGGCCTCCTTCGCCCGACCCTCCTCGCTCAACATCAGGCCGAGCCGGACCTTCATTGCGTCGTTGCCGCGCCCGACAGCGATGTTCCGCTTCAGAATGTCGATCGCTTCGTCAGGCTTTTCGTTCTGTCCGAGGAAGAATGCAAGCATCTCCTGGGCGACCTGCATGTCGGGCCGCTCGCGGACGAGTTTGCGCGCGAGCTCGAGCGCGCGTTTCAGATCGCCGCGCTGATAGGACGCGATCGCGTCGTGGATGTCGCTATCGGCACCGACGAGGTTTTTCGGATCATCGGCAACCGTGTACGACTTCTTCGTCGACACTCCGCTCACATACCCCAGCGCCATCAACTTCGACTGCTCCTCGGCGCTGACGTTGCGGTTCTGCGATGCGCGCGCCGGCGATTCGCCGGCGAGAATCTTCCTGAGCGCGAACGCGGTTCGGCGATCGTCGTTGAAGCGATTGTTCGTTTCCTTGGGATCGTGAGGCAGGTCGTACAGCTCCGGAATCGGGAGCTCGATGAGCTTCTCGCCGCCGGAGATCAGACCGATGAGCGGCGCCCATCCCCGATTGAGTGACGCCGACAACGACTCGAAATACGTGTGCTCGCGTTCGCCCGAGTCGAACAGCGAACGTCCTTTCCAGTCCGGCGGCCGCGCTCCGCCGACGCGTGCAATGATGGTCGGCGCGATGTCGATGTGTCCGACGTAGCGGTTGTCGACCGAGTGCGCCCGCGCCGGATCGACGACGATGAGCGGGATGTGGAGCGTCGATTCGTACGCGAAGAGTCCATGAGTCAGCTCTCCGTGATCACCGAGGGCTTCGCCATGATCGCCGGTGACAACGACAAGCGTCGCGGGATTCTCCTGCAGCATCGGGCCGAGGAACTGACTGAGCATCGAGTCGGCGGTCGCGACTTCGCCGAGGTAGGGGTTGTCGGCGTATTGCTCGCGGAACGGAGAGGGTGGCGAGTACGGTGCGTGCGGCTCGTAGATGTGGACCCATAGGAAACGACGCCGCGACGCATTCTCGCGCCACCAGTTCGACGCGAGCGACAGTGTCTCCGATCCCGGCCGTTCCTGCACGGCGAAGTCGAGCGGATGAAGTGCTGCCGGATAGTGATCGTCGTAGACGTCGAAGCCGCGCGTCAGGCCGAAGCGATGATCGAGCGGATATGCGCTGACGAATGCGCCGGTCGCGAAACCGGCGTCGTGAAGGATCGTCGCGATCGTCGGCGTCTTCGCATCGAGGATGAAGCCGGCGTTGTCACGGATCCCGTGCTGCCACGGGTAAAGGCCGGTGATGATGTTCGTATGCGACGGCAGCGTCACCACGTTATGCGCATGCGCCTCGGCGAACACGGTGCCGCGCGCCGCCAGCGAATCGAGGAACGGCGTCTTGACGCGCGTGTTGCCGTTGAAGCCGAGCGCGTCGACGCGCAGAGTGTCGATCGTGACGAGGATGACGTCGCGGGGGGCGGCAGCCTCCGGCGACGGCGATTCTCTTCGCGCGCATGCGGCAAGCAGCAAAGTGACGGCCGCGAGCGCAAGGATTTTCTTCACGCCCAGCGAGCGTATCACCGCAGTTCCGCGGGAGCGGCGAGACTCACTTCCCCATCTTCGTCAGCAGCTTGTCCATCTCGTCCATCACGCGATTCATCTTCTGCATCGTGAGGTCGAGCGGTTGTGACGTGGTCATGTCGACGCCCGCGTCCTTCAGAAGATCGATCGGATACTTCGAGCCGCCGGAGGAGAGGAACGTGAGGTATTTCTGCGTTGCCGTTTTGTCGCCG
>DASVHS010000560.1:0-2282 GCA_036382495.1 Thermoanaerobaculia bacterium
CGTCGATGTTCAACAACACGGGATGACCGGAGACGACGACGAAGATGGGCCGCCGCTGCTCGAGTTGTCTCATCGCCTAGCGGCCGAGCGCGGGATCGGAGAGATAGGGGATGTCGATAGCGCGCCGAGCTCCGCCGCTTCCCGTTTGTAGGCGTAGAGGTCGTGGCCTCACAGTCTCGCGCGATACTTGCGACCGGCATGATCGACATCGAGCGCGCGTTTCATCGTCTCACGGCGTCGTCGTTCCGCCGGAAGTTCAAGCTTCGGGGGCGCGAGCTTGCGTATCTGCAGACGTGGGGACTCGATCGCGTGATGGAGCAGGGACGAAAACTCATCGACGAACGTCTCGCGCCCGCGTCACCGCGCAACGACGGGCGGCAGACGCCGTGGGGCAACCATCCCATCTTCGTCGCGCAGCATGCGACGGCGACATGCTGTCGCGGATGTCTCGAAAAAGTGCACGAGATCAGGAAGGGACACGAGTTGACGGCGGATGAAAAATCGTATGTCCTTCAGGCGATTCAACGCTGGCTCGAGGAGCAGAATTGACGATGGCCACTCTTGTTGAGAAACCGACGATCGTTCAGGCGGCCGGGAACAAACCGAAAGTCATCGAGGAGTTCATCGGTCGCGTGAATTCGAAGACGGACGACGTGAGCGTCGCGCGCATGCGCAGTCCGACCGGGTGGGTCGAGCCGGGTCAGACTCCGGAGTTCGACGAATACACAGTCGTGTTGCGCGGGATGTTGCGCGTGACGACGCGCAGCGGAGCGATCGACGTCAAGGCCGGACAGGCCGTCATCACGCCGGGTGGTGAGTGGGTGCAGTACGCGACGCCCGGATCGGACGGCGCGGAATACATCGCGATCTGTCTGCCGGCGTTTTCTCCGGCTTCCGTTCACCGCGACGGGTAGACTGCCGCCTGATGCAAGTCCTTGTCGTCAGCGAACCCGAAGTCGAGACACTGCTCACGATGGGTGAGTGTATCGAGGTGATGGAACGCGCGCTCGCTTCACTTGCACGCGGGGAGTTTCACCAGCCGCTGCGGAACGCGATCTGGCCACCGGGCGCGCAAGGGTTGCTCGGCCTCATGCCCTCGTATTCGGTGGCGCCACCGTACTTCGGTCTGAAGGAAGTCTGCGTCTTCCCCGGCAATCCCGCCCGCGGCCTCGACACCCACCTCGGCGCCGTGCTGCTGCATAGCGGCGAGACCGGTGAGCTGCTCGCGGTGATGAACGCGTCGGCGATCACGGCGATCCGCACCGCGGCGGTATCGGCCGTCGCGACAAAACTTCTCGCGCGCGACGACGCGAAGAATCTCGCGATCATCGGCGCCGGGGTTCAGGCGCGGAGTCACCTCGAGGCGATCCCACTCGTTCGCAAGATTGAGCGTGTCTGCGTATACAGCCGCACACGCTCGCACGCCGAGCAGCTCGACGCGGAGGTCGCCGACTCGGTCGAAGAAGCAGTGCGTGATGCGGACATCATCGTCACGACGACGAATTCGAAGGAGCCGATCCTTCGCCGCGAATGGATCAAGGCGGGGACGCACATCAACGCCGTCGGCTCGAGCATCGCCACGGCACGCGAGATTGACTCGGCGACGATGGCCGCGTCGTCGCTGTTCGTCGATCGGCGCGAATCGACGATCAATGAGTCGGGCGACTATCTCTTCGCGTTGCGCGAAGGCGCGATCAAGGAGAGTCACATCCGCGCGGAGATCGGGGACATCCTGATCGGCAAAGCATCCGGCCGCGCATCCCCCGGCGAAATCACGCTCTTCAAATCCCTCGGTCTTGCCGCAGAGGATCTCGCGTCCGCCGTCTTCATTTTCGACAAAGTGAAACGGCAGGGCGGCGGAACGTTCGTCGAGTTTTAGGGAACCTCTGCACAAGTCCGGCGCGCGGCGTTGCGTGCGCCGCCGTGCCGTCTGCGACGCCGCTGCGACGCAGGCGATGCGGGACATCGCTGAGGAAGTTGCTGTGGATCGGGGGAGCGGTTTTCGTGATCGGGTGCTGCTCAGCCGCAGCGCGGTGACAAGAATGTCATCCCGAGCGTGAGCGAGGGACCTTGTGGCGTGGGTGGTCCGGCCTTCCCTCCACCCGGGTCCCTCGCTACGCTCGGGATGACATGAGTGAAGGACTACGAGATCGCTCTTTCCCTAGAACTCGACGAACGTTCCGCCGCCCTGCCGTTTCACTTTGTCGAAAATGAAGACGGCGGACGCGAGATCCTCTGCGGCAAGACCGAGGGATTTGAAGAGCGTGATTTCGCCGGGGGAT
>DASVHS010000561.1:0-7306 GCA_036382495.1 Thermoanaerobaculia bacterium
GGGCGAGGGCGAACAGTTTTTTCATCATTGCGCGTTAACCGTGCGATAGCCCCGCGCAATCCACGCGTCGAGACCTCCCGCGACATGCACGACGTTCCGGAAGCCGGCCAGGCTCAGGAGACGCGCGGCCAGCTCGCCGTCCGTCGCGTTCGCGCCGTACACGAGCACCGTGTCGTTCTGATAGGGGAGCAACTCGGGCAGCTGCTTCTCGATCGTGTCGAACGGCGCGCTGATCGCGCCGGCGATGTGCCCGCTCGGCCCGCGATACTCCGCGGCCGGTCGCGTGTCGAGAATGACGACCTGCCGCGTATCGAGAATCATCTCGTTCGCAATCGTCGGCGACACCTCGGCGAAACCGCCGGCGGTCATCGAGACGCCGACCGTCCGGCAAGACACAAACATGAGGGTCGCAAGTAGCACCATCTTTCGCATAGGCACCTTTCGAAGGCTGAAGGCTGAAGGCTGAAGGAAACACCGCTCGTTTCTTCCTTCAGCCTTCAGCCTTCATACTTCAGCCTTTATAAGAACTCCAGCTCAAACTCCGCCCGGACTTCTCCCACCAGATTTCCGGCGACGTTGCGGAGCGGCCAGTCGCGGTATCGATGCAGTTCGGCGTGGCTTCCGGCATCGAGGCCGAGAAGCTGGAGCGTGCGCAGAATCACCGGATTCCGTCCGCGTTCCATCGATCCGTCGTTGATCTTGATGGCCACCCCGAGCGCGACATCATCTGCAACGCGAAGGCGTTCGGTCAAATCGTCATTGAGGGAGGGCGACAGCGCCATCGCGTAAAAGCCCTCGGCGCCTTCCTTCGCGAGCAACGCGCCGTTGAATGCCGACATCAGCGGCGTGGTGATGCTCCAGTTGCCGGCGACGTACTGGGGAAACGATGTCATTGACTCTACGACGCGCGTGGCGCTCTCCGCGTATCGGTCGAGAGCGCCCGGCCCTTCGCCGGAGCTGCTGGCCATCAGCCGCGCGTACGCGAACGCGGCGCGATACAGCGAGAGAAAAAACGCCGGGACACCACAGCCGTCGATGGCCATCGGGATCTCGTCATTCGTGACACCCGCGAATTCCGCAAGCGTCGTGCGCATGAGCGCCTGCACCGGATGGTCGGCGTCGATGTAGCGGTTGCTGGAGACGTCCATCACTCGTGTCGCCAGCAACATTCCGGCGTGTTTGCCGGAGCAGTTGTTTTGGAGCGGAGACGGCGGCTCGCCGGACGCGCGCAACTCCGCGGCGGCCTTCTCGTCGTACGGGACATGCGCGCCGCAGAGCAGGTCGGTCTCGTCGAACTCGCCTTTGCGCAGGATCGCCGCCGCGGTCGAAACGTGAATCGGCTCGCCGCCGTGCGACGCGCACGTGAGGGCGATCTCTTCTCCGCTCAGGTTGAACTCGTCGGCACCGCCGTACTCGATCAGCGGGATCGCCTGAAACGGTTTCGCCGCCGAACGGAGGGACGTGTTCAGCGTCGGATTGCCGACGCACGCGAGCAGGCGCCCGAGGGAATCGACCACGACGATGGATCCGGTGTGGAACGACTCGAGATGCGTGCCGCGGTAGACGTTTGCGAGCGGCTTCACTCCGGCACCGGCGCTACGACGCGCGCGCGGTGCTGCTTCCGCTCTCCGCTGCGACCGCTTCTTCTTCCGTGCTGTAGATCTTGAACACGGTGTCGAGCTTCGCGAGTTTGAGCAGCTTCTGGATACGTTCGGACGGGTTCACCAGGACGAGCTTACGGTTCTGCCCCGTGAATTTGCCGAGGTAGCCCACGAGCTCGCCGATGCCGGTGGAGTCGATGTAGTCGATCTTCGTGAAGTCGATGATGACGTTCGTGCTCTCGTTTTTCAGAACGTTCTCGAGCGCGGAGGAAAAGAACTCGGCACTCTCACCGAGCTTGATCAGTCCTTCGACGTAGAGGATCGTGAAGTTTTCGAGGTGCTTCTTTTCTACGATCAAGACTCCCTCCGCGGTAAATCATAGAGCAAATCGGTTGCCACCGCGGTTCTGACCGCTACGACGGCGTTCATCCCGCCGAACCCGAATGAGTTGGACAGAAAGAGACCGGCGCGAGCGCTGCGGGCGGCGTTCGGGACATAGTCGAGATCGCAAGCGGGGTCAGGCGACTCGAGGTTGATCGTCGGCGGGAGAAAGCCGTCATTGAGCGCGAGCAGCGATGACGCGATCTCGATCGATCCGCTCGCACCCATCGCGTGGCCGTGCATGGATTTCGTCGAGCTGACCGGCAACGAATCGGCGAATTTGCCGAACACGTTCCTGATCGCCCTGGTCTCCGTCGCATCGTTGGCCATCGTTCCCGTCCCGTGCGCATTGATGTAGCCGACCTCCTCAGGCTTCAGCGACGCATCGCGCAACGACATCTTCATGGCCCGCGCCGCGCCGTCCGCGGACGGATCGGTGACATGTCCCGCGTCGCTCGTGGCGCCGAACCCGACGATTTCGCCGAGGATTGCCTGACCGCGTCGTTGCGCACCCTCGAACGTTTCGAGGATAAAGATCCCGGCGCCTTCGGCGAGAACGAGTCCTTTGCGATCGGCGCTGAACGGGCGGCATGCGCGCTCCGGTTGCTCGTTGTCGATCGCCAGCACGCGCATGCTTTCCCAGGCGCGGATGATTCCGAACGTCAGCGGCGCATCAGCGCCCCCCGCGATCATCGCCTCGGCTTGTCCGCTGCGGATGGCCTGATACGCGAGTCCGATTGCATGCGCGCTCGACGCACACGCCGAGACGACGGCGTACGAGATGCCTTTGGCCTGGTACTTCATCGAGATCGCGCTCGCCGCGGCGTTGTACATCGACATCGCGATCGACGTCGGCGGGATTCGCGTCAGCGATTCCTTGTAGATCCGGCGATATCCGGCATCGAGCGTTTCACATCCGCCCAGTCCGGTGCCGACGAGGACGCCGATGCGGTCGGGATCGACGCCGATCGACGAGAGGTTCGCCTGCTGTGCCGCTTCGCCCGCGGCCGTCAGCGCGAAACGGGTGAAGCGGTCGTAGCCGCGAAGCGGTTCATCGTCGCCGGGAACCTCGCCGCCGATTCTGTAGACGAGCTCGGAGGTGTCGATGCTCGTGATGTGGCGGATGCCGCTGCGGCCGGCGCGGAGCGAGTCGAGTGTCGCGTCTTTTCCGCGGCCGAGGGGAGAGATGATGCCGATGCCGGTGATGGCGACGCGGGTCATGAGGCGGGGATGAGCGCGACGACGGCGTCGACCATGTCGCCGAACGTCTTCATCGCGCGCGCCCGGTCGTCGGGGATCGAGATCCTGAATGTCTCCTCGATCGCGAACAGGATCGTCAGCGCGTCGAGGGAGTCGATTCCGGCGTCGGCGAGCGCGGTCTCGGGCGTCAACGTGTCCGCGGTCAGATCGGGCTTTTCCTGGCGGACGATCTCGATGAGCTTCTGTTCGATCTCTCCACGATTCATGGCGGCCGTTATTATGTGCGAATCACGTCGCCGTTCGCGGGTCGCAGGTCGCAGGTGTTTTTCGGGGTCTACGTCCTGTGGATCGCGATCTGCGCAATTCTCTTCTTCGCTATCCGTCACGCCGAGGATCCGTCGCGAAGGGCGGGGAGGATTCTCAGCAATGATGCGGGCACGCGCGCGGTCTCGATCCTTCGCCAGCACGGTTTTCGTGACTACGAGGCGGTCCACGTCGCGTATGCGAGTCGCGGCGAGGGAGGATCGGAGAATCGCTGGATCGTCCTCTGCGATCGCGTTCCGCACACCGCACTCAGGGACGCGCTCGTCGTGGAGCTACGCGCGGCAGACGGCTCGCTGTTGACGATTCGAAAACCGGTAAACTGAACAACGGTTCGATGTCACGCCCCACGAAACTCACGCCGATGCTCGAGCAGTACTTCGAGATCAAGCGGCAGGTCCCCGACGCCATCCTCTTCTATCGTCTCGGCGACTTCTACGAGATGTTTTTCGAGGACGCCGAAAAAGCGGCGCCGATCCTCGACCTCGTGCTGACCGCGCGCGGGAAAGGGCAGGAGCACGAGGCGCCGATGTGCGGCGTGCCGTACCACTCCGCCGACGCATACGTCGCCAAGCTGATCCGCAGCGGATTCCGCGTTGCCATCTGCGAGCAAACCGAGGATCCGGCGCAGGCGAAAGGACTCGTGCGCCGCGAGATCGTGCGCGTCGTGACGCCGGGAACCGCGACCGACAGCGGAATCATCGATCGCGAAACGTGCTACCTGCTATCGCTGTGTGGAGGACAGGCGCCCACGCCTGTCCAGACAGGCGAGGGCGCCTGTCCTCCACTCGGCGCCGCGTATCTCGATGTATCGACCGGCGATTTCTTCGTCACGACCTATCGCGATGTCGACGACGCGCGCCTTCACGACGACATCGTGCGGTTCGCTCCCCGCGAAGCGATCTTCGCGGCCGGCGATCAACTGCGTGACGCCCCGCTTGCCGGCGTGGCCACAACCGCTGTCGAAAGCTCGCTGTTCGATCGCGGCGACGAATATCTCTCCCGTCATTTCGGAACGCAGTCGCTGCGCGGATTCGGTCTCGATGGTGACGATCCACGCATTGGCGCGGCCGGCGCCGCGATGCGATACGCGACCGCGAATCACAAGAAGCCACTCGACCACGTGCAGTCGCTGCGCGTCGACAACGACGCCGACTTCCTGCAACTCGACGCCGCGACGCTCGAGAATCTGGAGATCCTCGAGTCACGCGACGCATCGAATCCGCGCGCCACGCTCTGGAGCGTCGTCAACGCGACGCGCACCGCGATGGGCGGCCGCGCGCTGCGTCGATGGCTGACCCGTCCGCTGAAGTCACGCGACGCGATCTTCGCGCGTCACGACGCCGTCGACGAACTGACGCGGTCGCGCGCGATCCTCGAGCCGATGACATCGCCGCTCGCGCAAATCGCGGACCTCGAGCGCATCGTTTCGCGGATCACTCTGCGCAGCGCGAATCCGCGCGAGTGTTTAACGCTCGCCGACTCGCTCATCGCCGTCGACGATCTGCGCACGGCCATGAAGCCGCTCCAGGGCCCGCTTCTCCAACAGATACGAGGAGCGCTCGATCCACTGCCGGGAATCGTCGCGCGGATCGCGGCGACGCTCGATCCGAATCCATCGCTCAGCGTTCGCGACGGCGGCGTGATCCAGAACGGCGTCGACGACGAGCTCGACGCGCTGCGCACGATCGCTCGCGACTCCAAGTCGATCCTGATGGAGATCGAGACGCGCGAGCGCGAGCGCACCGGCATCTCGTCGCTGAAGATCCGCTTCAACAGCGTGTTCGGTTACTACATCGAAGTCTCGAAGACGAACCTGCCGAAGGTTCCCGTCGACTACATTCGCAAGCAGACGCTCGTGAACGCGGAGCGGTTCATCACGCCCGACCTGAAAGTGCTCGAAGAGAAAATCGTCGGCGCCGAGGAGAAGTCGGTGGCGATCGAGTTGCGGCTGTATGACGAGTTGCTGCAGTGGATCTCCGCTCAGTCTGCCGCGATTCTCGCGACGGCGCGCGGCGTGGCCGACTGCGACGCGATCTCGTCGCTGGCGACGATCGCCGTGCGGAATCGCTACGTGCGAGCGACGCTGAGCGAGCGCGCCGAGATCTGCATCGGCGATGGCCGGCATCCGGTGATCGAACAGATCACCGCCGAACGATTCGTCCCGAACGACACCGACATCGATCGCGATCGCAACGGGATCCAGGTCATCACCGGCCCGAACATGGGCGGCAAGTCGACGTACCTGCGCCAGGTCGCGCTCATTGTTCTTCTCAACCAGGCCGGCAGCTTCGTCCCCGCCGCCAAAGCCACCCTCGGCGTCTTCGATCGCATCTTCACGCGCGTCGGCGCCTCGGACCATCTCGCGCGAGGGGAGTCGACGTTCATGGTCGAGATGCACGAGACCGCGAACATCCTCAACAACGCTACCGCGTCGTCGCTCATCATCCTCGACGAAGTCGGGCGCGGGACGGCGACGTTCGATGGACTGTCGCTGGCGTGGGCGATCATCGAGTTTCTTCATGACACGGCGTCGCGCAGCGGCATCACGCTTTTCGCAACGCACTATCACGAGGTCACCGACCTCGCGAAGACGAAGGCGCGCGTCGCGAACTTCAGCGTGGCAGTGAAAGAGTGGAACGACCAGATCATCTTCCTGCGCAAGGTCATCCCCGGTGCCGCCGACAAGAGCTACGGCATCCAGGTGGCGAAGCTCGCCGGAATTCCGCAGTCCGTCATCGAGCGCGCGCGGGAAATCCTCGTGACGCTGGAGCGGAAAGAACGCGACGTGGTCGAAGAAACGCGCCGCCGCGGGCCAGCTGCGCCGGTCCGGCAGCTGGGCCTGTTCGGCGCGCGCGAGCAGGATGTGCTCGACGCGCTTCGGGCCATCCGCATCGAAACGCTCTCGCCGATCGAGGCTCTGAACCAGCTCGATGCGCTGAAACGTCGGTTGGAAGAATAGTTGCTACGATGACCCGCGAATGAGCAGTGAAATCCTCGGCATCGGGCTGTGCGGGAAGTCGCTGACCGACCTCGAGCGCCGCATTCTCCGCGAGACCTCGCCGTACGCCGTCGTCCTCTTCGGGCGCAACGTCGATACGGCCGAGCAGCTGTGTGAGCTCGTGCGCGAAGTGAAGTCGATCTCGAAACGCCCGCCGCTGTTCATGATCGATGAAGAGGGTGGGCGAGTCGATCGCCTGCGCAACATCATCCCCGGACTGCCGAGCGTGCAGTCATTCAGCGAGGGTCAGAAGCCGCGCGAGATGTCGGAGTGGCTGGGCCGCGTTATCGGAATGGCCTTGCGCTATTTCGACATCGAGATCGATCTCGCGCCCGTCGTCGACATCCGCAGCGACGACGCGCCGAAAGGTCTCGAGCGGCGAACGTTCGGAAAGGATCCGGAGTCGGTCGTCGAACTTGCCGGGGCATTCATCGAAGGTCTGCACAAGAACGGCGTGGCCTCGTGTCTGAAACACTGGCCGGGAATCGGGGTCGGCTCGGCCGATCCGCATTACGGCGCGACGATCATCGACGTGCCGCTCGACAAACTGCTCGAGCGCGAGATCGTGCCGTTCGCGAAGCTCGGCAAGGCTGCCGGCGCGATCATGATCGGACATGGGACGTATCCGCAGATCGACAATCCCGAGATGCCGGCGTCACTGAGCCGGAAGCTGACCGCCGATCTTCTGCGCCAGATCGGATTCGACGGCGTCGCCATCAGCGACGACATGGAAATGCACGCCGTCTCCGACCTCGGCTCCTACGAAGTGATCAGCGAGCTGGCGTTGAAGGCGGGGAACGAC
>DASVHS010000562.1:0-10984 GCA_036382495.1 Thermoanaerobaculia bacterium
GGCGACGACGGTTGCGACGAGCGTCACAGGATTCGGATTCCCATTCGACCATCTGGAGCCGCCGCACATCGTCGGATTGATCTCGCTGGTCGTGCTGGCGATCGCGATTGTCGCGCGCTACTCGTTTCACCTGGCCGGCGGATGGCGCGCGACTTACGTGGTGACCGCCTCGATCGCGCTGTATCTGAATGTGTTTGTGCTGGTTGTGCAGGCGTTCGGGAAAATCGCGGCGCTCAAGGCGCTTGCGCCGAAGCAGTCTGAGCCGCCGTTCGTGATCACTCAAGCAGCGGTGCTGGTTCTCTTCATCGTGCTCTCGATATTCGCGACGAGGCGATTTCGGATCGTCGGCATTCGGTAGCCTGATCGACACAACGTTCGTTTCGCGGTACCCGTACCATTTCGCGATGCCCCGAATCCTGCTCCCATTTCTCCTCGCCATCCTCATCGTCCCGGCTGCCCCGGCACAGACTGACTTTCCTGTGACGACCTCTGCCGACTCCGGCACAGGATCGCTTCGTCAGGCGATCCTCGAGGTCGATCAGTCTTCCGGATGTCCATGCACGATCACGTTTCCGGCCAGCAGCGCCGGCGCGCCACTCCGGATCGATCTCCTTTCGCCGCTGCCGGCGATCACGAAGTCGAATGTCAGGCTCGGCCAGGAATCATTGTTCTTTCCCATCGCCGAGCTTCATGGTCCGGGCGACGGAATCCGCCTCGAGCATGTCAGCCAGGTGACGATCTCAGGAATCTCCGTGATCGGTTTTTCCAGGAACGGAGTGTTCGTCAACGCTTCCTCGTTGATTCAACTCCGGGCCGTTCATCTCGCAGGCAACGGTGAGAACGGACTGCTCATCGCCGACACCTCCACCGTGAGCGTCATCAGCTCGTATATCAATGCGAATCAGGTGAACGGTATCTACGCGACGCGCAGCAGCGGACTGCACATCGCAGGAAGCTTCATCGGCACCGACGCGAACAACGCGTCGTCAGGCAACGGCGCGAACGGGATTCATTTCGACAATGTCCACGGCGCGGACCTCCAGTTCTCGAGCATCCGCAATAACCGCTACACGGGAGTGCTCGTGACGGGCGACTCGGGCCAGTACAACTTCGAATACGCGACCTTCGACAACAACGGACTCCTGGGCATCGACATCGGAGCCGATGGTCCGACAACCGATGGCGCGCCGGTCCTCAACTCGGCGGCGTTCAATCGCGGATGGGTGCGCGTCACCGGCAGCGTTCATTCCGCGCCGAATGTGCCCGTTCGTCTTCTCACCTACGTCAGCGAGCAACCCGACCCGAGCGGCTTCGGCGAAGGGGCGGCGGTCGTTCTTCCGCGGAGCGGTCCGAATCTCGTCATCACCGACGCGAACGGCGACGCGACGTTCACGGATTACTTTCAGGAAGCCGGCAGCGGCGTGGCGTTGCGCAATCGTTATATCAGCGTGATCGCCACCGGTCCGAATGGCAGCTCGGAGTTCTCGCGAACTCTGTTGATCGCCGACGCACCGCTCGACTTTGTGGTCACGACGACAGCCGACTCAGGCCCTGGCTCGCTTCGGGATGCCATCGACCGGGCGAACCAATCGAGCGACTGCGTTGCGCAGTATCCGTGCGGAATCTCGTTTCATCTCGATGCCAGTGCGTCGCAAGCAGGAGTCTTTCGCATCAGCCCCACAACTCCGTTGCCGGCCATCACAGCCTCGTCGGTCTGGATTGATGGAGGCACGCAGCGCGAATTCGGCGACGACACGAATCCGCTCGGCCCGGAGATCGAGATCAACGGTTCGTTGTGCAACGCATGCACCGGACTCGAGATGCGTCCGGGAGCTGCCGCTTCGTTCTCGCTCGTGCGGGAGTTGACGATCAATGGCTTCGCGGGCGACGGCGTCGACGTGGTCGGTCCGGTTTCCTCCCTGGGCAGTCCGATCGTCCGCGTCGACGGCTGTTACCTCGGCACCGATGTGACAGGAACGCGTCCGGTGCCGAACGGCCGCGGGATCTCGGTGAGCACGATCGACAGCGAGATCGGCGCCGTCTTCGACAACCGGATCGCCGCGCGGCCCGCGGTGGCGAATGTGATCAGCGGCAACGCCGGCGACGGAGTCGTGCTCGTCGGCGGACACGCGTTCATCGAAGGCAACTTCATCGGCACCGATCGAACGGGAACCGCGCCGCTCGCGAATGGCGGCAGCGGCATTCGCAGCGCCGGCTCGTCGCACGCACACGACAACATCATCGCGTTCAATCGCGACCGTGGAGTCGTCGTGTTGCAGCCGTCTCTCGTCAATAGTCTGTTCCCCAACGTCATCCATTCCAATGCGTCCATCGGGATCGATATCGGCGGAGACGGTCAGACGGAAAACGGCACGCCGGGCATCGAAGACTCGCCGGTGATTCTCGGCGCTCGTACGACGGGTGATGAGACTCGCGTGACGTTCCACGCGCCGCTTCCGCCGGCAAATGTAGTGCTCAGCACGGCCGTGACGTTCTATGCATCCTCGTTCGCCGACACGACGGGCCGCGGCGAGGGAAGGACGTGGATCGGCGGGATGAACATCTTTCTCGATCAGGCGCGCGACGAATACGAGATTGTCGTTCCGCGGAATCTCGCCGGAAAGTTCATCACAGCGACTGCGACCGTCTTCGACGCCTTCGAATTCCTCGGCGCCGGCACGACGTCCGAGTTCAGCAACGCGTCGCAGGTGACGACCGATGATTGTCCGACGCTCACTCCGCTCATCACATCGGCGACAACGACGGCGAACGGAACGACGTTCGAATGGTCGCCGCTTCCCGGCGCGACCGAGTATCGCATCTGGATCATGCCGCGGGGCGACCAGCCTCAGATCGCATATCGCGGGATCGAGAGTCGCACGACTCAGTCGATTCCAACCGCCACCGAGTGGTGGGTCGAGGCGCGATTCGATCCGTGCTACGGGACGCAGTCGGAACATCGATTCGTTCCGTGATGCAAACTCACATCTGCGCGAGGGGAATCCCGATTCGAAACGCGAGAAAGATGCCGAAGCTCACGCTGACGAGAGCGAAGGCGACGCGCAGCGTGCGGTTCGTAGGCATGGATCGATTTCCGGACATGACGACTGGCATCGCAATGGCCGTCGTCAGGAGCACCATGCCCAGGATCGTGCCGGATCCGAAAATCAGCAGGTAGACGACGGCGAGAAGGGGAGTGCGGATCGTCGCGAGCACCATCAACGCGATCGCGGCCGAACCGGCGAGACCGTGAACAACTCCCACGACGACCGGTCGCAGCGTTTCGTAGACGCGGCCGCGTGGCGCGAGTCTGTCGATGAACCCCAGTGCTGTGTGATCCTCGGTATGTCCGTGCTCGGGTTCGTCGTGCGCGACAGCCGATGTCGCATGCACATGAGCATGCGTGTGAACACGATCGCCATGCTGATGAATGTGCGCGTGTGAAATTTTTCCACTGGGATTGCGCCGGACGTCGATCAGCGATGCCGTGCCGAGGATGATGAGCATCAGAGCGACGGCGAGCTCCATGTATGCGCCGATCTTTGGAGAGATCGTCCAACGGAACAGGATGAGCGGCGCGCCGACAGCCACGATCGTCGCCGTGTGACCGAGACCCCACAGAGCTCCGATCCACGCCGCGCGCGCGAGACTTCGTTCGCGACTGACGATCGTGCTGACCGCGATGATGTGATCGGGATCGGTGGCGTGCCGGATGCCGAGAAGGAAACCCAGAGACAGAACGATCAACGCACTCATCTTTGCCTTTTTGCTTCCGCTTCGTTTTGTCTGCGTGCTTCGGCTTCGTCGAGCCATCCGCGCTTCAATCGATCCTGAGGCACGCTGGACAGGTAAGGCTTGATGTCGAGGATCGGCGTGCCGTCGAGCATGTCGATCCCGCGCACGCGTAGGCGCGGACCGTCCCGAGCCAGCAGCTCGACGACGGTCAGCCCGATCGGATTCGGCCTGCGCGGCGATCGCGTTGTGAAGACCCCATGCGGGCGATCGTCCAACGGAGGCTTGCCTGTCAGGTCGAAGCCCTCTGAGCGGTCGAACAGCCAGACGACGAAGAGGTGCGAGAACCCTTCGATGTCCATCAGGCCTTCCTCGAACTCGGACGCGATCTCGAGCACACCCTCTGCGTTGTGCGAGGCGCCGGGGCCTTTGGGGATCTGCGTGGTGTCGGTGTAGCCGCTTCGAATGAAGCCGATCGGCCGCATGGTGATCTCCTTGACCGTCACGGTGTCGATTGTAGCGTTCGCAGGCGCCACTCCAATGCAGGCTCCGTCATGGCAGCCGGCATTCGGTCCGTGCTACCGGCACTCAGGTCAGCGTCGCGTCCCGAGCTTGATCGAACGTCTCCTGCCTGCTACGGCTTCGGTGGCGGCGGCGGTGTGAACTGCGCGATGTCGGCGAGACCGAGGGTTTCTTCGATGGCGCTGACCTTTTCCGCGGCATCGTCGAAGCCGTCTTTGCCGAACGTCTTTTTCTCGATGTCCTCGAATTTTTCTGAGAGCTCGTCGAGCTGCTTTTCGGTGTAGTTGCTCTTCCACGCCGGGAACACGATCGTGTCTTCCCGCGCCGCATGATGTTCGTACATGCGCACGAGTCCCTCCAGCGCGGTCGCAAGGGGACCGGCGTGCCCGACGCTGATCCGCGGTGCGTTGGTGACGGCGAGCAGATAGCCCGTGATCTCACGACCGCGTTGATGCTGGAGCGTGAGGACGTCGGCATATCGCGCGACGCTCTTCATCTTGCGGATCACGGGGAAGATGTGCTGCTCCTCGAGCTGCTTCTCGTGATAGTCCTCTCCAAACGTCCGGAAGAGCTGGCCGGTTCGACGCAGCGCGGCGGCATCGATCGATTCCGGTTTGACGCGAAGCGTTGAAATGGTGGATGCGTAAATCAGCAGGCAACGACGAATGATGCCGTGCTCGCGCATGAGGTCTTCCGTCGCCGTGACCGGTGCCTCCTTCGCGCCGAACGCGATGGAGTCCGGCGACGCGATGAGTAACGTGGCTCCCGTGATGAGAAAAGTACGACGCGTGTTCATCTGACCTCCTGCTGTTTCATTCATTGCCGCGAGTTGCACGTGGGTTCAGCAATGCACCGATCAGTCCACGCGAGGAGTGTGACCGCAGGTCTCCTCAGGATCGCACTCCCCGCCGGTGCATCGGCCGCGAATCGGTGACTCGCGCGGGGCATGGGAAACATTCGGCGATTCCAATCGTCGAATAAGGCATGCTCCTCTGCCTGGTGCGGCGCTTCGCCGTCGCTTCCCTACTGATTCTCACGCTGGTTTCGCCTCTCCATGCGCAGTCGGGAAGGGAAGGGCGGGGCGGGGGCCGATCCGGTCCCGGCACCGGCAATCCTGACGAGCATCTGGTGCCCTGGATGTACCTGAGCAAGGGCGGCGATCTCGTGAAGGGGCCGGTCGTTCTCTACTGGTTACCCGCTTCAACGGACGAGATGAAACGATCGTCGCTGCTGACGTCGCATGCACTTCTCGAAGCCAGCGCTCGTTGTGTCGGATTCGAGATCGTCCTCCCCGACGACGCGATCTCCATCGGAAAGCTGAACGCGAGCGGCACGCTGCCGTTTGCTGCGCTCATCGACACTCAGGGCCGCGTGACTCGATCGGTCGCCAACGCCCACGGCGCGCTTTCGACGGCTGCGGTCGAACGAATGCTCGCCGAGGAGCTGGGGGCGCGAGATGAGGCGGTGTTTCGCGATTTGACGGAGGCGAAGCGGCGCGCGAGCGCAGGGGAGAAGGATCAGTCGATCGATCTGTACAAACAGATCTGGGAGAATCGCTGTCTCTATCCTCTCATCGGCAGCGAGGCGCAGCACGCCCTCAAAACACTCGGCGTGATCGTGCACGACACTCCCGCGCCGCCGCCGATGGACCCAAACCTGAAAGTGACAGTGACCAAAAAACCACATGACCATTAAGATCGATCGGCCCATGCGCTTCGTCATCGGCAGTTGTCTTGCCACGCTCATCTTCAGCTCCAACGCCGCTGCGCAAAGCAATCCGACAGGGAACTGGAACGGCACGTACACGCTGACCCTTCAGGTGAGCTCGTGCTCGAACAAGACTTTTACGTCGAGCGGCAACGTCACAGCCACGTTTCTCGAGACCGGCACTTCGCTGGCAGGCAGGATCGACCTCACGAACGTCGTACTTCCGAACAGCAATTGCGTGGCCACGACGAGCGAAGTGACGAGTGCGGTCGTCGGAACGGTCAGCGGATCGAGCATCGCGTGGAGCATTCCGAACAGCTCGAACGGCACGCATTTCAACGGATCGATCGTCGGCAACAGCATCGTGACGCAGATTTCCGACGGCAACGGCGGAACGGGCTCGTTGACGATGACGCGGACATCGGGCGACGCGCCCGCGGTCGATCTCACCGGCACCTGGTCGGGAACTTACAGCTTCACCGACCGTTGTTCGAACGGCAAGACGCAGATCTACACCGGCGCGATGACGATCGGTCTGACCCAGTCCGGATCGGATGCCGGCGGCGTGCTGACGATGCAGAACGTCCCTCTCTACGACCAGAACTGCAGCAAGATCACAACATTGAACATGGCGCTCGAGGCAACGGGAACGGTCTCCGGCTCGACATGGACCGGCGGCGTGTTCGATCCTTCCGGCTCGTTCGAATTCCCGATCACGGCGACGATCAACGCCGCGGCGATGAGCGGGACGGTCTCGGGCGCGAATGGAACGACGACGACCGGCACCTTCTCGTTGACGCGCTCCACCACAACGGCGCCGGTCGCCGATCTCGCCGGCAGCTACGACGGTTCGTACAGCGAGACGGACAACGAGACGTCGACGTGTATCAACTTCGGCGCTCTGACGTTCAGCGGCCCGGCTTCGCTGTCGATCGTCCAGGCCGGCACCGCGATATCCGGTTCGTTGATCTTCCACGGTGCCCAGGATGTGAGCAGCGACGGCTTCGGCGACTGCTTCGTGGTCGACGTCGGCGACGAGGTCCTTCCGATATACGGCAGTCTCACCGCAACCAATACGCTCACACTAATTCTGCCGGTGGGTGGTGGCGCGGTCGACCAGTTCGTGTTGACGTTCAGCGGCGGCGCCGTGACCGGCACGATCGCCGACTCGTTCGGCGACGCCGCGACGTTCACGGCAACGAAATCGACCAGCGCGGCGCCGCCGGTCATCAACACCTTCGCAGCGACGCCCACGTCGATCGTGACCGGCGAGTCATCGACGTTGTCGTGGTCGGTGTCGAACGCTACGACCGTGTCGATCGACAACGGCCTCGGTGCTGAACCCGTATCGGGATCGGTGACCGTTTCGCCGTCGCAGACGACGATCTACACATTGACGGCGACCGACGACGCGGGCTCGGTCAGTGCGCAGACGACGATCACTGTCGTTCCGCCGGGGCCGAAACGAAGAGCGGTGCACCGCTGAAGCGCGTCATCGCGATCGGTGTCGTTCTCGCGTTCGTCGCCGGAGCGCTCCCGGCCGACGAGTCGCGACAAAAAATCGGACGCGTGCTGATGACGTTCTACTGGATCATCGACGAATCGTCGTCCCGCTACCGCGGCGGTCATGAGATTGCGCTGCGTAACATTCATGGCAAGGTGATCGCGCGGACAAACACGAAGTTCAAGAGAGATCTGGTTATGGAAGGCACGGGGTGGCTGAAGGACGGCCGCACGGTGATGTACCAAACGAAGCTCAACGGCGAAAACCGCTTCCGCATCACGAGCTCGAAGTACGGCCTCGGAGGCACGGGATGCCCGCTCATTCCGTATCGCACGATCGCTGTTGATCCGCACTTTGTGAAGGTCGGCTCGACGCTCTACATCCCTCAACTGAAGGGGATGAAGCTGCCGGACGGAACGATCCACGACGGGATCTTCCTGGCGAACGATCACGGCCACTTTCATGGATCGCACATCGACGTGTTCGTCGGCGCCGGCGCGAAGAGCTCGCGCCCGTTCGCGCGAAAAGGTTACGGATCGCGATCGCATGTGATCATCTACAGGGCCGGCGATCCGGATCGCAACGATTGCCGCCCGTAGTCGGTGATGACACTATTCCGCCGCGATGAAACTGATTCCCGCGTACGGCGGCGAGCTCGTCGATCTCTTCCAGGCGGTTGAAGTTTCGCCGAATCTGCCGTCGATCCGGCTCAGCGAGCGCTCGCGCTGCGACCTCGAGTTGCTCGCGACCGGCGGCTTCTCGCCGCTCGATCGATTCCTGTCGCGCGCCGATTACAACCGCGTGCTCGACGACATGCGCCTCGCGGACGGAACGCTCTTCCCGATCCCGATCACGCTGCCCGTCGATGACGACGCGCCGATCGCGCTCGATCGCGACGTCGTGCTGCGAGGTCCGCACAACGAGATCCTCGCCGTGATGACGATCGAAGAGATCTTCGATCGCCGTGCCGACGAAGCCGAGCGCGTCTTCGGGACCAACGACACGCGGCATCCGCTTGTCGCTGAGATGGCGGGCTGGGGGCGGCGCGCGATCAGCGGAAGGCTTGGCGTGATCGACGTCGCGAGCCCTCGCGATTTCCGCGAGTTGCGACGCACACCGCGTGAGGTGCGGGCGCTGCTCCAATCGCTCGGATACGAGAACGTGGTGGCGTTCCAGACGCGCAATCCGATGCATCGCGCCCACGAGGAATTGACGCGCCGCGCCATCGAAAGCGTCGACGGCGTGCTCCTTCTTCATCCGTCGGTCGGCATGACCAGGCCCGGCGACGTCGACCACATGACGCGCGTCCGAACGTACAAGGCGATCGAGAAGCATTACCCGGCCGGACGCATCGTGCTGTCGCTGCTGCCGCTGGCGATGAGGATGGCCGGACCGCGCGAGGCGTTGTGGCACGCCATCATCCGCCGCAACTTCGGCGCGAACTACTTCATCGTCGGCCGCGATCACGCCAGTCCCGGCGCCGGGTTCTACGGTTCGTACGATGCACAGAAGCGCGTCGCGAAACACGAGGACGAGATCGGCGTGAAGATGCTTCCGTTTCGCGAGCTCGTCTACGTGCCGATCGAGGATCGGTACGAGGAGGCGTCGCAGGTGCCGGTGGGTGTGGAAACCCGTTCACTATCCGGCACACAAGTCCGCGACGACTACCTCGGCGCCGGACGTCCGCTACCGGAGTGGTTCACGCGTCCGGAAGTGGCCGAAGTGCTCGCCGAGAGCTATCCGCCGCGCAGCCGGCAGGGATTCTGCGTCTGGTTCACCGGCTTGAGCGGCGCGGGGAAGTCGACGACTGCGGAGATCGTCGTCGATCGTCTGCTCGAGCATGGACGCCAGGTCACGCTGCTCGACGGCGACGTCGCCCGCACACACTTGTCGAAAGGACTCGGATTTTCGAAAGAGGATCGCGACACGAACATCCTGCGAATCGGATTCGTGGCGGCCGAAATCGTGCGTCACGGCGGCGCGGTCGTGTGCGCGGCAGTGAGTCCTTATCGCGCGACGCGCGATCGCGTGCGCGACATCATCGGCGCCGATCGCTTCATCGAAGTCTTCGTCGACACGCCGCTCGACGTCTGCGAGTCGCGCGATACGAAGGGGATGTACGCGCAGGCGAGGCGAGGGACGATCCGCGGCTTCACCGGCATCGACGATCCATACGAGGCGCCCGTCGCGGCGGAGCTCGTGCTCGACACGACGCGGGCAAATGCGGACGAAAACGCGAAGCGGATCGTGGATCTGCTGCTCGATCGCGGTTTCATCCGCGCTTAGCAAGACGAGAGATGTCATTCGGAGTGCAGCGAGGAATCTCGTCGGTTCCGCGTGCGCCCGGTCCCCCGGGTCCCTCGCGACGCTCGGGATGACATGTGCGCCGCGGTTTCATCCGCAGCCAGTCACCGAGTGCGGCGGCAACCTTGCAAGCACCGCGGTCAGTGAAAGATCGACATGAGCCCGGAAATCACTGATCGCACACCGCGCTCCGCCTCGCGCAGCGAGGAGTTCGGACTGCTCGTCGACGCAGTCGAGGACTACGCGATCTTTCTTCTCAGTCCCGAGGGGAACATCCGCACGTGGAATACCGGCGCGAAACGGATTCTGGGCTACGAAGAGAAGGAAGTCTCCGGCCGGCATTTCTCCCTGTTCTACAGACCCGAGGACGTCGCTGCCGACAAACCGGGCCACGAGTTAAAAGTGGCGACGCGCGAGGGGCGAGTCGAGGACCAGGGATGGAGAATCCGCAAGGACGGGACGCGTTTCTGGGCGAACACGGTCATCACGGTTTTGCGCGACGAAGCAGGCCAGGTTCGCGGGTTTGCCAAAGTCACCCGCGATGTGACCGAGCAGCGGGCTGCGATCGAGCGACTGCGTCAGAGCGCAGAGATCTTTCAGCTCCTCGTCTCCTCGGTGCGCGATTACGCGATCTTCATGCTGGATCCGACGGGTCGCGTCGTAACGTGGAATGCCGGCGCGCAGAACCTGAAAGGCTACACGCCGGAGGAGATCATCGGTCGTCACTTCTCGGCGTTCTATGGACAGGAGGACATCGACGATCACAAGCCCGAGCGCGAGCTCGAGCTGGCCCGGAAGAATGGAAGCGTCGAAGACGAGGGATGGCGCCTGCGAAAAGACGGCACTCGATTCTGGGCGAACGTCGTCATCACCGCAGTCCGTGACGGGCACGGTGAACTTCGCGGCTTCGCCAAAGTGACAAGGGACATCACCGAGCGCAGGAGATCGGAGGAGACGCAGCGCGCGCTGCTCGAGCAGCGTGAGGCACGACTGGTTGCCGAGCAGGAGCGCATGAGCGCAGAGGCGTCGTTCCGGGTCGCGGAGGGAGCGAATCGAGCAAAGGATGAGTTCCTGATGACCCTCTCCCACGAGCTGCGAACTCCGATGACCGCGATCCTCGGATGGTCGCGTCTGCTGCCGACGATGCCGGCCAACGATCCGCTGATCCGTGACGCGATCTCGTCCATCGCCATGAACGCCCAGCTCCAGGCGCGA
>DASVHS010000563.1:0-2478 GCA_036382495.1 Thermoanaerobaculia bacterium
TCGCCGACAAGCCGGTCGAAGGTTTCGTTCACCTGCTTTTCATCGGCGACGGCGACGGCATCTGGTCGCATCCGCATAACGTCATCGTCGCCGGGCGGGCGTCACAGCTCACAGTCGTCGAGACCTACGTCGGTCGAGGCAAGTACTTCACGAATGCGGTCACCGAAGTCTTTGCGGCCGATGGCGCCGTCGTCGATCACTACAAAATCGAATGCGAGTCGCGCGAAGCGTTCCACGTCGGCACGGTGCAGGTGCGGCAGGGCCGCGCAAGCAGCGTGATCTCGCGCAACGTTTCGGTCGGCGGCGCGCTCGTGCGCAACGACATCAACGCAGTGCTCGACGGCGAAGGTGCCTCACTTTCACTTGACGGTCTCTTCGTCCTCGGCAGCAACCAGCATGTCGACAATCACACGCTGATCGATCACGTCAGTCCGCGCGCCGAGAGTCACGAACTGTACAAGGGCATCCTGGATGACAACGCGCGCGGCATCTTCGATGGCCGGATCATCGTCCGCCCCAACGCGCAGAAGACGGTCTCGCGCCAGGAGAACAGGAATTTGCTGCTTTCCGAGGCCGCGATTGTCGACTCGAAGCCGACGCTCGAGATTCACAACGACGACGTGAAGTGCAATCACGGCTCGACGATCGGCCAAATCGACGAGCAGGCGATGTTCTACCTCCGCTCGCGCGGTATCGGCGAAGACGAAGCGCGCAACCTTCTCGTCTACGCGTTTGCGAGCGAGATCGTCGACCGGATGAAGATCGAGCCGGTGAAGGAACAGGTTCGGCGTGCGTTGTTCCAGCATTTGCCGGAAAGGCTGCCCGAGAGAAGAGATGAGGACAGAGGAAACCGATCATGAGCTCCGTTCGCGCTGAACTTCATCCCTCATCCCTCATCCCTCATCCCTACGACGTCGAGAGCGTGCGCCGTGACTTCCCGATTCTCAGTCGCTCCGTCCACGGCAAGCCACTCGTCTATCTCGACAACGCCGCGACGACGCAGAAGCCGCAGGCCGTCATCGACCGGCTCGTCCGTTACTACTCCGAGGAAAACTCGAACGTTCATCGAGGTGTGCATTACCTGAGCGAGGTGGCCACAGCCGCGTACGAAGGTGCGCGCACGACCGTCAGGAAATTCATCAACGCGCGGTCGGAAAAAGAAGTTGTGTTCACCCGCGGCACGACCGAGGGGATCAACCTCGTCACGCAGAGCTGGGGCCGTACGAATGTCAAAGCGGGTGACGAGATCCTGATCTCCGCGATCGAGCATCACTCGAACATCGTCCCCTGGCAGATGCTGTGCGCGGAAAAAAAAGCGACGCTGCACATCATCCCGGTCAACGACCGCGGTGAACTGATCATCGAAGAGTTCGCGCGCATGCTCAACGAGCGCGTGAAGATCGTCGCCGTCGGCCACGCGTCGAACGCACTCGGCACGATCAATCCCATCGAGCGAATGATCGCGATGGCGCACGCGAATGGTTCGCTGATCCTCATCGATGGCGCGCAGGGTGTCCCGCACATGACTGTCGACGTGCAGAAGCTCGACTGCGACTTCTACGCGTTCTCCGGACACAAGGTCTACGGGCCGACCGGCATCGGCGTGCTCTACGGGAAAGAAGCGCTGCTCGACGAGATGCCACCGTGGCAGGGCGGCGGGGACATGATCCTCTCCGTTTCGTATGAGACGGCGACGTACAACGCGCTGCCGTACAAATTCGAAGCGGGAACGCCGAATATCGCCGGCGTCGTCGGCCTGGCCGCCGCGCTCCACTATGTCGGAGCCATCGGGATCGACAACATCGGCGCGCACGAGCACGACCTGCTGCTCTATGCGACGCAGCGGTTGATCGAGATCGACGGCATTCGTTTCATCGGAACCGCCGCGAACAAGGCAGCGGTTATCTCGTTCGTGCTCGAAGGTGTCCATCCGCACGACATCGGCACTGTGCTCGATCAGCATGGAGTCGCGATTCGCACCGGTCATCACTGCGCGCAGCCGCTGATGATGCGGTTCAACGTGCCGGCAACCGGCCGCGCGTCGTTCGGCCTCTACAACACACGAGAGGAAGCGGATGCGCTCGTCGAAGGTCTTCGTGACGTCATCGAGGTTTTCCGTTGATGACCGACCTCCGCGAGCTGTATCAACAGGTCATCCTCGACCACAACAAGAATCCTCGGAACTTCCGCGAGATCCCGAACGCATCGAGCCGCGTGGAAGGCTACAACCCGCTCTGCGGCGACCACTACACGGTCTTTCTGCAGGTGGACGGCGACACGATCAAGGATGTCAGCTTCATCGGTAACGGATGCGCAATCTCGAAAGCGTCGGCGTCAGTCATGAGCTCCACGGTGAAGGGGAAATCGAAAGAAGACGCGACGCGTCTGTTCGAGACATTTCACAAACTCGTCACTGGTGATACAAGCGGGCTCGACGCGGCAGATCTGGGCCGGCTGAACGCGTTCTCAGGAGTGTCG
>DASVHS010000564.1:0-3004 GCA_036382495.1 Thermoanaerobaculia bacterium
GTTCTTCGGCTGGCCTGGCTTGATCGGGCTCGTCAACAAGAACTTCCTGCCTTCGGACGACGAGTCGCAGTTCCAGGTCACGGCCCGCGCGCCGGAAGGCTCGAGCCTCGAGACGACCGCCACGATCATGGAATCGATCGCGTCACGCGTCCGCAAGATTCCCGAAGTCGACTTCACGATGGTCACCATCGGCGACGACCCTCAGATCACGCAGAACCTCGGCAGTGTGTACGTGCATCTCAAGCCGGTCGAACAGCGCAAACGCGATCAGTTCGTGGTCATGGCCGAGGTCCGCGACAAGATCCTGCCGCTGTATCAGCGGTTGAACCTGCGCACAGCCGTTGGGCAGGTGAACGCGTTCGGCGGCGGCGTCAATGCGGAGATCATGTACTGGGTCGGCGGACCCGATCTCAAGAAGCTCGAGACAGCGTCGAACATCCTCCTGGCGAAGTTGAAAGAGCAGCAGAAGATCGGTGTCGTCGACCCGGATACGAACCTCGTTACGGGCAAGCCGGAGCTCGGCGTCCACATCGACCGCGACAAAGCCGCCGACCTCGGCGTCCGCGTGCAGGACATCGCGTCGACGCTCAACGTGCTCGTCGGTGGACTGAAGATCACCGACTACTACGAAGGTGGCGAACAGTACGAAGTTCACGTCCGCGCAGAGCATGAGTTCCGCAAGGATCCGCAGGGCATCGAGCAGGCACAGGTTCCGTCGGCGAATGGCGCGACCGTGCAGCTCCGCGATGTCGTGACGATGGCTCCGGGCTCCGGTCCGTCGTCGATCAACCGCATCTCCCGCCAGCGCCAGGTCATGCTCACCGCGAACATGGCGCCCGGCTACTCGACGCAGACGGTCATGGACTCGCTCGTCAAGGAAACGGCGAAGCTGAAACTGCCGCCGGAATATCAATCCGGCTTCACGGGCCGCTCGCGCGAACAGGGACGTGCGTTCGCGAGCTTCATGCTGGCGTTCCTTTTGTCGATCATCTTCATGTACCTGATCCTCGCGGCGCAGTTCGAGAGCTGGGTCCATCCGATCACGATCCTGCTGGCGCTGCCGCTCACGGTTCCGTTCGCGCTGTTCTCGATCCTGGTCCTGAACCAGTCACTGAACATCTTCTCGATGCTGGGTATCCTCGTGCTGTTTGGCATCGTCAAGAAGAACGGCATTCTGCAGGTCGATCACACGAACGGTCTGCGTGCGCACGGGTTGCCGCGTGCCGAGGCGATCCGCCTGGCGAACCGCGATCGACTCCGTCCGATTCTCATGACGACGCTCGCGTTCGTCGCCGGCATGATTCCGCTCGTCGTATCGAGCGGAACGGGCGCCGCGTCGAACCGTGCCATCGGCTCGGTCATCATCGGCGGCCAGACGCTCGCGCTGCTGCTGACGCTGCTCGCGACACCGGTCGCGTACTCGCTGTTCGACGACCTGCAGGAAAAGTTCCGCCGCCGCCGTGGTGTGGCGAGCGACGAACTGCGCCAGGAAGAATTGGAGCAGGTGCCGGCGACGATTTAGGAGTTCAAAACCGCGCGCCGAACGACACGCCGAACGTGCGCGGCGCCTGGTACGAGTCGGGCCCGCTCGCTTTCCCGAAGTCTCGCGACAACCGGTCGTTGAGTCCTGCGACCGGTTTGTCGGTGAACGGGACAATCACACGAATCGCAGAGAGACAGGATTATCAGCCTCGCAGCGGCGAGGCGCAAGGATTTCCAAAGAACTTTCTTAGAAGTTCCTGATGATTGCGACGACAGAGGGGCCGAGATTGGACCACGGAGGACTCTTCCTATGTGGGCGATCTCATCGCGATTTCTTATCGTGAGCTGTCTGGTGGCAACGGCTGCGCTTGGCGGCGCGAATCATTGGACGAGCTCCGGTCCCGGTTTCGCAACCGTCATGCAGATCGCTGTGGATCCTGGCGGTTCCACGGTCGCGTACGCGGTCGTCAGGGGCGTCGGCGTTTTCAAGACGTCGAACGGTGGCCAGACGTGGCGTGCTGTGAATGATGGTTTCCCCGGCGCGACCGTCTCGACGCTGCTGGTGCTGCCCGACGCGCCAGACACGTTGCTGGCCGCGAGCAACTACGAAACATACGTGAGCGTCGACGGAGGAGAACACTGGTCGCGCGCCGGCGATGTCGCCAGCCTGAGAGTCTTGACCCTCGCTTACGATCCAAGCTCGCGCGTCTTGTACGCCGGAACGGGCTCCGATCTCTATCGGAGCACGGACATGGCTTCGACCTGGCTTCCGACGCATGGTCGTTCCGGCTCCGTCTCGACGATCGCGCTCGCGTCCGACGGAACGGTGTACGCGCTCGCTACCGCCGGTCAGTCCTCGCTGTCAGGCTTACTGGTTCGAAGCACGGACCGCGGCGAGAATTGGGCGCCTGTTGCCGGAGCGCCTTACATCGAAGCCCTGGCCATCGATCCGGAGACCGGAGCGATCTACGTGGTCGCGGATATCATCGGGCAGCAGCTCTGGTCCAGTACGGATGGTGCGAAGTCATGGAACACCCTTGCACCGCCTCCTAAGAACATAACGTTGTCCTCACTCGTTGCTACAGGCGGGGGAAAAATCTATGCGACCACAAATCAGGGCGTGTACGTATACGACATCGGAACCCGCGCATGGAGTCGTGCCGGCGAGTCGCTGCCGACTCTTGTTCGCTCAGTCGCCGTAAGCTCGACACAACCCCGGCGGTTTTATGCGGCGGGGTACACCGGTATCACGACGGGTGTTGGAGATGATCCACAGTGGTCGGCCTCGAACCAGGGACTCCCCGGCGCGATTGCTAATGATGTGGCGGTTTCGCGCGACGGAACGATTGCGTATGCTGCTAGCGTCGACGGGTTGTTCAAGACCGGCGATGACGGCCAAACCTGGCAGTCGCAAGCTACGGAGGCCGCGTTCCAGGCCGAAATCAGTCCCGTCGATCCGAATACGGCTTACGCCGCTTCGAATGACGGCACGAAGAAAACGACGGATGGCGGCGCGACGTGG
>DASVHS010000565.1:0-5131 GCA_036382495.1 Thermoanaerobaculia bacterium
GCCAACCTGCTGTCGATCGGCGCGATCGACTTCGGGATGATCGTGGACGGCGCCGTCGTGATGGTGGAGAACATCTTCCGCGAGCTGGCCGAGCGTCACGGCCAGAAGTACGATCCGATTGCGGTGATCCGCCTCGCCGCCAAGGACGTCGAGCGCCCGATCTTCTACGCGATCGCCGTCATCGTTGCGGGCTATCTGCCGATCTACGTGCTGACCGGGCCGTCGGGCCGTCTGTTCCGGCCGATGGCCGACACCATGGCGTTCGCGCTCATCGGCGCGCTCGCGCTGGCGTTGACGCTCGTGCCCGTCCTCTGCTCGTGGGCGCTCCGCTCCGGTGTCCGCGAACGGCGCAACCGGATTTTCGAAGCCATTCGCAACGCATACACCCGCGGTCTCGACTTCTGCCTGGCGCGGCCGTGGGCGACGACGATTGCATCGATCGTGCTGTTCGCGCTGTCGCTGCTGCTGATCCCCGGAATCGGCGCCGAGTTCATGCCGCATCTCGACGAAGGCTCGCTGTGGATGCGCGCGACGATGCCGTCGACGATCTCTTTCGACGAAGCGTCGAAGATCTCGCCGAAGATTCGGGCGATGCTCCGTACGTTTCCCGAGGTGACCGTGGTGGCGAATGAGCTGGGGCGACCCGACGACGGGACCGATCCGACGGGATTCTTCAACAACGAGTTCTTCATCGGTCTCAAACCGTACAGCGATTGGAACGGCAAGTACCGCCGCAAAGACGAACTGATCGAGGCGATCAAAGAAAAGCTCAACGCCTTTCCCGGGATCGTCTTCAACTTCACGCAGCCGGCGGAAGATGCTGTCGACGAAGCGGAAACGGGTTTGAAAAGCTCGCTGGCCGTGAAAGTCTTCGGTTCGGATCTGCGGGTGCTCGAGGATCGCGGCGCGGCGATCAAGCGCATCCTCGAACACGTCCGCGGAATCACCGGAGTGTCGGTCATCAAGCAGCTCGGACAGCCGAGCCTGGCCATCAACATCGATCGCCAGAAGATCGCGCGGTACGGGCTGAACGTCGCGGACATCAACGGTCTCATCGAAGCGGCGGTCGGTGGAACTGCCGCAACTCAGGTCGTGCAGGGCGAGCGTCTCTTCGATCTCGTCGTACGGCTGCAGCCGCAGTTCCGTGAGACGCCGGAAGCGATCGGCAACATCCTCGTCGCAACACCGGGTGGGCAGCAGGTGCCGCTCAAGGAGCTGTCGCACATCGAAGTCGTCAACGGCGCGTCGTTCATCTACCGCGAAGACAACTCGCGCTACATCGGCGTTCAATACTCGATCACCGGACGCGATCTCGCCAGTGCCGTGCAGGACGCGCAGGCGCAGGTCGCAAAGTCCGTCCCGATGCCGGCGGGCTATCGCGCGGTCTGGGGCGGCGAGTACGAGGAGTACACGGCGTCGCGCAAACAACTGCAGGTCATCGTTCCGATCACGATTCTGCTCATCTTCATGCTGCTCTTCATGCTCTATTCGAACTTCAAGTTTCCGATGATCACGGTCCTGGCGGTCGTGCTCTCATCGCCGATCGGCGGATTGCTCGCGCTGCGGCTGACCGGAACGCCGTTCTCGGTTTCCTCCGGCATCGGATTCATCGCGTTGTTCGGTGTTTCCGTACAGACGGCCGTCATCTACATCTCCTATGCGAACGAGTTGCGTCGCGACGGCCTCGGCATCGTGCCTGCGACGCGCGAAGCCGCGATTCTGCGCCTGCGGCCGATCATGATGACCGCACTCGTCGCCGCACTCGGTCTGCTGCCGGCAGCGTTGTCGACGGGCATCGGCTCGGACACGCAGAAGCCGTTCGCGCTGGTGATCGTCGGCGGACTGTTCTCGCGGCTGCTGATCAGCGTGTTTCTGATGCCCGTTCTGTACGCGATCGTGGCGCGACCGCACGACAAGCTCGAGGTGTGAATGCTTCTGTGTGGACGCGGGCTGAAGCCCGCACCCACACAGAAGCGCAATCTGATTCTACGGTGCGACTTCGATCACTTCGAACGTACCCGGCTCGATCGACGGGCGTGGGCGCGGGTGTTCGGGCGTCGCGGCCGGGCTCGCGCCGAACTTTGCGGTCGGGACGAACACGTGGTGGCTCGTCGTGTCCACCGCGATCGTGCGCGCGCCTCTCGCCGTCGTGACGGTGGCGGCCACTTCATACTTGTCCGGCGTCACTTCGTGCACGACCGTGATCGTGCCGTCGGCGCCATTCGAGCTGAACGCGAGCTGGGCCTTCGGATCGAAAGCCGCGCCGTCGGTCCCCTCACCGATCGGCACGGTCGTCACGACCTTGCCGGCCCTGGCGTCGCTGATCACCATCAACTTGTTCTCGCAGACGCTGAACAGGCGTTCGTGTTTCGTGTCGTAGGCGAGACCGCTCGGCGAATCGCACGGCGCCAATGACCAGCGCCTCACGACTTTCGCGTTCTTCGCGTCGATCTCGGCCATTTCGTTCTTGTCCTCGATGTTGACGAACACCGTGCCGTCACCCCGCGCGACCGCGAACTCCGGCTTGCCCTCCATCGGAATCGTGGCCACGACTGTTCCGCTCTTTGCATCGAACACGGTTGCGTTCTGGCCGCGTCCATTGAACGTGAACACGCGATGGCTGGCCCGGTCGTAAAGGATCGCATCGGGGTTGTCGCCGGTGGCTTTCCAGTCGGCGATGCGATTCAACGTTGAAAGCTCGAACACCGTGACCATGCCCGAGCGTCCGTTCGAGATGTAGCCGCGTCCGAGGTCCTGGGCGATGGCGATGCCGTGAACGCCTTCGAGTTTGTCGATCGTGGCCACTTTCTTGCCGCTGACCACGTTTACGATATCGACCTCCGTTCCGTGCGACACGAAGAGACGTCGCAGCGTTTCATCCATAGCCAGGTAGTCCCAGCCACCTTCTCCGCCGATCGCGATATGCCGGTCGACGTGGTAGCCCGCGCCGTACATCGGCAGGGCAACAACGAGAGCGAGAACAGCGAGTGTCTGTTTCATGCGGCGTACGTTACGTCCGAATCGCGCAGCGGTGCAAACGGAACGCTATTCATCCGTGCAAAACGAACGCCTTAGAGCGATAGCCGAATTACTAAGGAATCCGTTTGCGCCAAACGCAATTACACTCGCTGCGGAAGAGATGGGCGTGCAAAAAAACATTCTCATTGTCAGCAGCGACTACTCCTTTGCGAGTCTCGTGGAGCGCGAGCTCGGGCCTGACTTCGAGATTCATGCAGCGGCGACGGACATCGCCGCCTATGCACTCATGGATGCGTATACATATCAGTGTGTGGTGATCGATCTCTCGGCGCGATCCGTCGCCGGCAGCGCCACGGTGTCCGGTCTCCGCATCAGCGCGCTGACGATTCCCGTCGTCGCACTCGTCCCGCCCGGGAGTGAGGACCGTCTCCCTCCGGGCGCGATCGCGTGCATCAGCGACGCCGATCCGATTCCGTACCTCGCCAGGATGATCCGGGAAGCGATCGCCTGAGTCAGCGCGACAGCATCGTCCAGAAACCGATCACGATGAAGCCCCCGCCGGCGACAAGCTTCAGCGTCCGCGCCGACACTAAGCGCTCGAGCTGAGCGCCGACGATCACGCCGATCGCCGCGGCGATCGTCAACGCCAGCGCCGAGCCGGCGAAGATCACCCACTTGCTGACTCTTGCTTCTGATGCAAACAGCATCGTCGCCAGCTGGGTCTTGTCGCCGATTTCCGCGATGAACACCGTGAAGAAGACGGTCAAGAATGTTTTCAGCATTTCAAAGCAAAGTCCCGTGGAGGATCAACGCCGCAATCGAGAAGTAGATGACGAGACCGGTCACGTCGACGAGCGTGGCCACGAACGGCGCCGAAGCCGTCGCCGGATCGAACCCGAGTTTCCGCAGGATGAACGGCAGCATGCTTCCCGACGTCGAGCCGAACGTCACCACGCCGATGAGACTGGCCCACACGGTGAACGCCACCAGCAGGTAATGCGGCCCGTAGTTCGTCAGATGAAGGTGCTGCCACAGCGCGATGCGAAGGAAGCCGATGAACCCGAGCAGCATTCCCAACGCCAACCCGGAAAGGATCTCACGGCGAAAAACCTTGAACCAGTCGCGCAGGGCGAGGTCGCGAACGGCCAGACCGCGAATGATGAGCGACGTCGCCTGCGATCCCGAGTTGCCGCCGCTGCTGATGATCAACGGCACGAACAGCGCGAGCACGACTGCCCGCGCGATCTCGGCCTCGAAGTACGACATCGCCGTCGCCGTCAGCATTTCGCCGAGGAAGAGGGCGGAGAGCCAGCCGCCGCGCTTGCGGACCATCGACCAGAACGTCACGTCCAGATACGGCGCATCGAGCGCTTCCGATCCGCCGAGTTTCTGCATGTCGATCGTGCTCTCGCGCTCGGCGATGTCGAGCACATCGTCGACCGTGATGATCCCGAGCATCTTGTTTTCGTCGTCGACGACCGGCAGCACGACGCGATCGTATTTCTCGAACATCCGCAGCACTTCTTCCCGGTCCGCCATCGCCGGAATGACCACGAGCTCCGGGTCCGCGATCTCGGTCACGGGTGTATTCGGGTCCGCAAGCACCAGGGAACCGAGGCGGATGTCTTCGACGAGCTTTCCCTCGGAGTCGATGATGTAGACGACGTGCAGCGTCTCCGCATTGCGCGCCGTGCGCCGGACGTGCTCGAGCGCCTGAGCCGCGTTCATGTCCGGGCTGATCGACACGTAGTGGGGCGTCATGTACCGCCCGGCTTTGTTCGGCGGATATCCGAGGAGCGATCGCGCGCTCTTCAACTCTTCGGGCGAAAGCCGCGTCAGAAGCTGACGCGTGACGTCGGCCGGCAACGCCTCGAATAGACGAGTGCGATCGTCGTCGGAGAGATTGTTGATGATCTCCTCGACTTCGTGGCCGGAGAGCGAGGCGAGCAATTCCTCCTGGTACTCGTGCGGGAGATACGCGAACACGCGTGTCGCCAGTTGACGCGGCAGAACGCGGAAGAGGATGCCTTCATGTTTCGCCGGAAGCGCGATGACCATGTCGGCGATATCGGAAGGGTGGAGATCGCAGACTGCTTCACGCAGCTTCGGCCAGTCCTTCTTCATCAAGGCGTCGGCAATCACAGCGGACCGC
>DASVHS010000566.1:0-9526 GCA_036382495.1 Thermoanaerobaculia bacterium
CTGCGTGCGTGCCGGCGTCGACGACACGGCCGGAGATCTCGTGACCGAGGACGAGGGGAAGCGGGTGGCGGGTGGGGACTCCGTCGTACGCGAAGCCGATATCGGTGTGGCAAAGGCCGCAGCCGGCGACCTCGACGACGACGTCGCCACTTCCGGGTTGCATCGGCGGAAGCTCACGAAATGCGAAGACTCCGAGCGCATCGAGTTGAAGCCCGCGGGCCGGGCTGATACCGGGCATGCAACCTCCTTAGATGGTTGTGTCGGCAGCGTAGGGCGCGCCACGAACTTGGACCTGTGACGAATCGCACCGATCGATGTGATGGGCGAACCGGTTTCAGGGGCGTCACGTGCACCGGTGATCGCCGGCACGCTGCCTATGTGAGCTGACAAGTTTCAATTCACGTCCCAGTCGTGAAACGAGTTCTTCTCACCAGCATCTGCCGGCCACTCGGCGAGCGATACGGCGACGCACCGAGCGTCGGCTACGAACTGCTCTACGGTCAGGTCACCCGCGCGCAGGGTCTTTTCAGTCCGCGTGCGAACCACATTCAGTTCTCGCTTGGTTACATCGCCGAGAATCTGCAGGCGCCGACGACAGTCCTTCACTATCCGAGCCGGCGCGAGCTGATTCGCGAGCTGGCGAGAGGCTACGACTACGTCGGTCTGTCGTTCGTGCTCTCGACGTTTCACCGGATGAAAGAGGCGGTGGCCATCATTCGCGAGCACGCACCGAACGCGAAGATCATCCTCGGCGGATATGGAACGGTGTTGTCCGACGAGGAGCTGGCGCCGTGGAGCGACTACATCTGCCGTGAGGAAGGTTCAGCGTTCATGCAGCGGCTCCTCGACGAACGCGAAGCGCCGCGGCGCCATCCGCTCATCGTCAGCCGTCTTCGTGTGTTCAGCCGCGAGGTCTCACGGACCGGCATGGTGTTCGCGGGCCTGGGCTGTCCGAACGGCTGCGACTTCTGCTGTACGTCTCACTTTTTCAAGCGGAAGCACATCCGCCTGCTCGAGACCGGACGTGAGATTTACGACGTCATCCTGCGCTACCAGGAGATCGAGCATTCGATGGGGATCGTCATCCTGGATGAGGACTTCCTTCTCAACCGCAGGCGCGCCATGGAACTGCGCGAGTGCGTGATCGAAGGCCGACGGGCGCTCTCCATCTTCGCGTTCGCCAGCGTCAAGGCACTCAGCCAGTACACAGTGACCGAGATTCTCGAGATGGGGATCGACGGCCTCTGGATCGGCTACGAAGGGACGCGGTCCGGCTACGCGAAGCAGTCCGGCCGTCCGGTCGCGGAGCTTTTCCGTGAGTTGCGCGAGCACGGCATCAGCATCCTGACTTCGATGATCGTCGGCCTTCCGTACCAGACGCCGGAGATCATCGAAGAAGAACTGAGCGGTCTCCTCGATCTCAAGCCCGCGCTCAGCCAGTTCCTCATCTACGGTCCCACTCCGGGAACGCCGTTCTACGACCAGGTTATGCGTGAAGGGCGCCTTCACCAGGATTTCGCGAACGATCGCGAGCGCTATTACCGGAACTGCACCGGCTTCAAGGCGATGGTGACGCATCCGACGATGACTGCTGCCGGGATCGAGAAGGCGCAGGCGCACTGCTTCGCCGAGGATCTGCGACGTCTCGGTCCGTCGATCTTCCGTTCGGTCGAAACGTGGTTGACCGGCTACGAGAAATTGAAGGACGCGCCGAATCTGACGCTGCGCCTTAAAGCAGGGCGCTTCGCGTCGGAGATCCGTCGCGCGTATCCGATCTTCCGGGCGGGGAAGGTGCTTGCGCGCGGACGCGCGATCCGCAAATCGATCGCGAACCTCGAACAGCGCGTTCACAACGTGTTTGGCGCGCCGACTCTCGTCGAGCGCATCAGCTCGTGGGCCGCACTCGGGCTCGCGATGTGGACGGGCATCACGTTGAAGCTCGGCCTGTTCCAGCACCCGAAGCTGACGCGACATACGTTCCGGATGCCGGACGAGTCGCTGCCGGCGCGCGTGTGGCGTCGTCTTCATGGTGATGACGAGACGGGCCACCGCGTCCAGGTCGAACTGCGATCGGAGTCGACGGTCTGGGTCAGTGTCGCCGGAACGCTGAGCGTGGAGGGTGCCGAGCGTCTGGCCGGCGATCTTGTGAATGGTTTGCGGTGTCGCAAAGAGCGTCTCGTGCTCGACCTCGAGCGCATCGTGAAGGCGGAAGCCGCCGCGCTCGATCGACTGGCCGAACACCTCCGCGCTTACCGCGACCGCATCCGCATCGTTCTGCCCGAAGCTGGTGAGCTCGCAACCCTCGCGATGCTGTTCGCGATCTACCGGTGAAGGTGGCAACACGCGGTGCCGCTCAAACGGTCGTGAAGCGCGAGCGACGACGGACCGGCTGCGGCGAAGCTGCCCACAAGAACGATCGCCCCGGCGACGGTTGCGATGGCGGCGAGCTGCCATGAGCCTGCGAGAAGCGCGATCGTGAATCCCCAGAGACCGCCGGTCTGCAGCGTACTGCGGTACCAGCGTCTCGCGTTCGATGCAGATCGTCCGTCAGTCGCGCGAACGCGCAAACGAAGGAGTCGCTTGCCTACGCTGGCCCCGGTGAGCGGATCGAGGATCCACACCAGCAGAAAAATGAACGGCATCAGATAGACGACCTCTCCGATTGCGCCGAGGATGAACGGCAGCGGGCCTTTCCACAGTGTGTGCGGATCGCCGATGTGAAGTGTCACGACTGCGCGCCGCGCGAAGAACAGGCCGATGCTCGATGACAGCAGCAGAGTCGCGGCGAGGCCGATGGCCGCGTCGAGAGCGGCAGCCGCGGCGCGAATCAGAAAGCCGGCCCGTCTTGTCAGCGCGTCTTCCTGAGTCGTGTCACTGTTTCGTGAGACTGGCAACACCGGCACCACCGGTCGGCGAAGTGAAAGTGAATGTTCCGCTGATCGTCGTGCCGGTCACTGTGCCTGCGAACGTGAACGCGCCGAAGCTGAGCGGAGCCGTCACCGTTCCGGATCCGCTTCCCGCGCCGCCGCTCGCCAGGGTTCCATTCCCGCTGCCGACCGTGCTCGCCGTGAATATGAAATTCAGAGTCTGGCCGGCGACAGTTCCCGTGCCTGTTCCGACTTCATTCGAAAGACCGAAGACCTGGAGGCCGATCACGCCTGTCGCCGCTACCGTGGAGCCGGACACTGCAAATGTTGCGGTCAGAGTACCGGACACGTTGTACAGCGTGTCGTTCCACGTTCCCACCCACGTTCCTGCCAATGAGCTGAAGGGTGCCGGTGCGGCCGTGACGGTGACGGTGGATGTGCCCGTCTTCGTCTGATACGTCGCCGTGATCGTGGTCGTTCCGGCGGCGACGGCTTTCACCAAACCGGCGTTCGACACCGTTGCGACGGCGGGGCTCGATGATTGCCACGTCGCGGTGGTCGTCACATTCTGCATCGTGCCATCCGACAGCATCGCCGTTGCGGTGAGCTGACTCGTCTGTCCTGCACTCGTCAGCGACACGTTGCCGGTGATCGTCACCGTGGTGAAGGACGGTGCGGTCGGCGAGCTCTCGTTCTTGCACGCCATGACCGCTGCGATCACTGAGGCGACGAGGAGAAATGACTTCATCCACCGATACGACGTGGTCGACTTCCTTTCGAGCGCAGGTTTGTGGCGGGATGAGTGATGGTACACCGCGCGCGTCGTTACTCGAATGCGTCGAGCGCCGCGGACACTTCTTCGTTCGATGGCCGCTCGCGATAGTCGGTTTCGATCTTTGACCAGCGAACCCGTCCTCGCTGATCGAGCACGAAGACGGCCGGGCGGGGAACGCCGTCGATTTTCTGTCTCGCATACTCAGGATCGCGCAACCCGTAGCGATCGATGACTGCAGCATGCGGGTCCGAAAGCAGCGCGATTCCGAGACCGCCTCTTCCGTCCAACGCAACTTCTCGATCAAGCGTTGCGCTCTGCGCCGGAAGGTCAGGACTGATCGCGAGAAAGGTTACGCCCCGGAACGCATGCGTAAGATCGCGAAGTCCGACCAACTGCCGGACGCAGTATGGTCACCAGTAACCGCGATAGAAAACGAGAACGACCCTGCGGCCACGGGTCGCGGAAAGAGTGACTGACTTCCCGTGCTGATCCGTGAGCGTGAAGACGGGCGCTTCTTTTCCGATGCCGGGTGGCGTCCCTGCCAGGGTCGCGAACGCTGCGGCGAACGCAAGTGCGATGAAGCACGCTCTCATCTCCCCAGGTCCGCCATCATTTTCGCGGCGATGGTATCGGCGCTTTCACGATCTGGCAAATTCGAGCCAAGAAGGCGAGTGTCGTCGTCGCGCAGCGTCAGCGTCACGCCGAACGACTTGCTGTTCGCCCCGGCCGTCGTGCCATCGATCGAGGCGATCTCCGCCGGCGCGTACGACTTCTCCTTCCCGCCCGTGCCGAGCCATTGCTTGCGGACGCGCACGCCATTCGCGTCGACCTCGACCGTCGATTTGCCGAAGAAGTAGTCGATCGAGGAGACGAGCAACAGCAGATCGATCGCGATGAATACGGCGGGGAATCCCCACGGCGCTTCGAAGTGGATCATCGCCACGATCGCGGCGTTCCATACGGCCAGGAAGAGAAGACCACGCAAAACTCCGCCAAACGTTTTCTTCGCATGGATCCGAAACTGTTCGCCGCCGCCCGTCAGCTTCGTGATCTCGACGCCCGATGCCGGGCGCACCTGATGCCGCGCCGCCTCCACGCGATGACGCTGCTCGAATGCTTCGAACTCGCTGCCATCGGCTTTCTCTCCGGTCTGAAAAACCGGCAGGTCGAATTGGGCGGCGTAGTCGACGCCCGGCAGCTCGGCGCTCGCGGACAATCGCCAGAGGTACCGGTTGTAAAAATCCTGATCGTCGGTGGGATGCGAATCTGGCGGCGTCGCGAACTGGAACGGGACGCGCGTGCCCATCGGACTGCGCATCGCTGCCGTCGACTCGACGACGATCTCCGTGTCCCAGATGAGACGCTCGGTCGTCGACCGTTTTCTTCCCGTTCGGTTCGTGACCGCGTTGATCAACAGGACTCGCATCCGGTAGCCGTCAGCCGGCGGGACATCCGTCTTCAATTCGATGTCGCCGCGGAACATGCGCCCCGGAGCGATCGGCACGCGATCGAGATGACAGATCGAGGTCCCGAACTTCGCGCTGCGCAGCGTCTGATAGATCGCGCTGATCAGCAGAATGATTCCGACGACCGGGAAGAACCAGACGATCAGAGCGAGGGGATTTTCGCCCGACAGCTGAGGACGCGCGACCCATGTCACGGGGAAGGCGATCGCGTTCCAGATCAATGTGAAAACCCACAGGCCGATCGTCGTTGCCTTACTCGAGTCGCGGATCGCGCTCTTCGCCCAATCCTCGCGCCACATCCACGGCTGATCGGGATGTTCGGCCTTGAGCGTTTTCGTTTTCCCTCGCACCGATTCCGATCGCCAACGACGTTATGGTACGACCACCGAGATCTGAGACGCATTGCCAAATCGGCAATAGAGCTCAGAAATATTGTCTATTTGGCACGTTGCGTGCGTCAGGCAGAATGTGTACGGTCGGATCCTCAGGCAGCTCCGCGAATCGAAAGCGCGCAGCCAGGCCGACGTGGCCAGGAGTGTCGGGATCTCGCCGGCGCACCTCGCGCGACTGGAAACGAATCAGCGCGGGCTCTATGTTGAAGACTTCGTTAGAATCGCCGAGGCTCTTGGCGAAGAGCCGGGCAATCTGCTTCCAAATGACCTCGGTGACATCGGCCATCTGAAACCTCTCATCGACCGGCTGGCATCGGTCAAACCCGAATTCCTCGCTCGCGTGGAAGCGATCGTCGGGAAAATTGTTCTGCTCACAGAAGAAGTTGATGAAGCGACGACGCCTCCGCAGAAGCGGCGCCGCAGGACTCCTGGGAAACCATCATCCGCGGCGAAACGAAAACGCCCTCAGTCTCATCCGGAGATTGACCGGCCGAAGCGATGAAGCAAAGAAAGAGGATTGGTAAGATGGCGAAGTGTCGTCGGAGCACATTAGTCGGTTTTCTTATGGGCGTGATCCTCGTTGTTCTTTACACACCGTCAGCGAATGCAATACCAGCGTTCGCCCGCAAATACGAGACATCCTGTCAGACGTGCCATATTGGTTTTCCGAAGCTCAATGCGTTCGGTGAAGCGTTCCGTCTGAACGGCTATCGCATGCCGAAGGAGACTGAGGATCAGATCAAAATGAAGCCGGTCAGCCTCGGCTCCGACGCATACAAGCGCATGTGGCCGCGCGCGATCTACCCCAGCGATCTGCCGGGACAGGTGCCGCTGGCGTTGAACGTGAAGATGGCCAGTGTCTATGCGTCTTCCATCGACGACACCGGGCGCACCCTCATCAAGAATGATTTTCAGTTCCCGCAGGAAGCGAATCTCTTCGCCGGCGGCACGCTCGGCGAGCACATAAGCTTTCTGAGCGAGATCACCTGGGGCGAGAACCCGGACGGCAGCACCGAGACGGAACTCGAACGCGCGCACATTCAGTTCGGATCATTCCTCGGGCCCGAGCATCTCATCAACCTGAAGATCGGCAAGTTCGCGCCCGACTTCGCGGATGGGTTTCACGAGATGTTGCTCTCGACCAACAACGGGATCGACACGCTGTTCAGTTTCAATCCGATCGGCCTGCATGGCGGCGCGGAGCTTGCCGACTCCGGCGGCGGGGTCAGCCTTCCCTCGAACGTCAAAGGTGTCGAGTTGTACGGCGTCGGCGCGCACCGATTCTTCTACACCGTGGGAGTGGCGAACGGACTGGGTGTCGCCAACGGAAACACCGGAACTGGCAGCGCGTCGAAGGATGCTTACGCACGCGTCGACTACAAGTTCGGCGGCATGGCGCTCGACGGCGATACGACGGGCGTGAAATTGCCGCCGGAGAACTGGCGCGAGCGATCGTTCCGCGTCGGTGTTCTCGGCTATCACGGCAGCGGCAAAGGAACCGATTTCCCCTTCACCGACGACGCCGGCAACGCGGTCAATATTCAGGACACGACATTCACGCGTGGCGGAGTCTATGCGTCGTGGTTTTTCAACGACCTCAACGTGTTTGGTGTCGCGCTGGCCGGGCGCGACCATCTCAATACGTTCGATGATGCAGGGACGCTCGAGAACAGTGCCAGCTACCGCTATCGCACGTGGTTCGTTCAGGCGGACTACGTCATCGTGCCGCCGCTGCAGGCATCACTTCGCTATGAGAACGTGAATCCCGCCGATCACTCGGCCGGATCCATTCGCGCTCTCAACGCCAGTCTTTCGTATTTCATTTACGTGAACGTGAAAGCAACGGTCGAGTACCATCGTGACCTTCGAGAGTCGAAGAACTATGACCTGTCCACGATCCTGCGATTCGCGTTCTGAACCGACACAAGGAGATCTGATGAAGCACTTGTCGATTGCACTCGTATTTCTGTTCGCCGCGGCTTCGCTGGCTGCCGGCGACATTCATGGAAAAGTCACGGCGAAAGGCCTGCGCGATTCGGCGAACGCCGTCGTCTATGTCGACGCGATCGCCGGAAAGACGTTCCCGGCTCCGGCGGATCACGCAAAGATGGACCAGAGGAACATGGAATTCACTCCGAAGGTCCTACCGATCCTCGTTGGCACGACGGTCAACTTTCACAACTCGGACGCCGTTCTGCACAATGTTTTCTCGCCCGATGCCTGCGCGGATCGTTTTGACCTTGGCGCCTGGGCCCAGGGCGAGGTGAAAACCAATACGTTCAAAAAGCCGTGCTTCGCGGTACTCCTCTGCAAAGTGCACTCGGAAATGGAAGGGTACGTGGCGGTTCTCCCGACGCCGTATCACGCCGTGACTGCCGCAGATGGTTCCTACGTGATCAAGGATGTCCCCGATGGCACGTATACGGTCAAAGTCTGGCATCCCAAACTGAAGCCTGCGCATAAGAGCGTGGCGGTAAAAGGCGCGACACAGGAAGACTTCGAAATCGCGAAATGACGTCATGTCCGACTCGAAGGAACTTCACCGCGAGCCCGCGGTGACGGCATTGCGAACACGAAGACGATCACGATCACTGATCGCGCTGACGGGAACGATCGTCGGCGCCTTCGGTGTGATCGTCCTTGCGGATGTCGGATCGGTCAAGCATCCGCATGTCTCAGCGCCGGTTTCACCCGCCGTGATCACGCCGGTGCAAGGCCTCAGTAACCTCGAACGTCTTGGACTCTCAATGGACTCGTCCGGCATGGGCCGCACCGGTCAATGGGGACCGGCGCCGACCGGGGATCCGTTGCCTCTCGCAAGCGTCACCTATTCCGGGAACGTCGCCGGACCGACCACGTTGAGCGGCGCCGATCTCTACCGGCTCGATTGTCAGCCTTGCCATCAGGCCGATGGCGGAGGGGCTCCACCGGAGATCAACGCGATCATCGGTCCGGTGCAGGCGACGTCCGCGGTCGTGATGTTCGAGCGGATGAAGACAATGGGACGGCCGATCACACCGGCTTTCGCGGTTCAACTCGCGAACGGCTCCAGAAAAGACCTGATGGATCGTCTGAAGAACGGCGGCAAGAAGATGCCTTCGTTTGGTCACCTCAAGGACGGAGAGATTCGAGCCCTGACCGCATATCTGGAGTTGCTCGCCGGCGTGCCTGGCGCGGCGGAGCGGCAGTCGGTCGTGACGGAACCCGGCTTGCGCGTCGGCGAGCTGCTCGTCAAGGGGACCTGCCATATCTGTCACAACGCCACGGGCCCCTGGCCGGATCCCGAGGAGTTGCTGCAGGGAGCGGTGCCGCCGCTGGGTTTGCTGGCGAAGGAACGCGCGATAAACGACGTGATCCGGAAGGTGCGCCATGGAACTCCGGTCGTGATGGGACGGGCGAGGGTCTCCTACCGTGGGCGGATGCCGGTCTTCGAGTATTTGAAAGACGACGAAGTCTCGGCGGCATACATGTATCTATTGATCTACCCGCCGGAAAACGCCGAGCGACCATGAGCCGGCGGTCCCTTGCGCCGGGAGCATCGTTACGGGAAAACTGTCGGCGTGGGGAAATCTCAGACCATCATCGAAGCGGCCGGCCGCGAAGTCGTCGTCACGAATCCGGAAAAGGTCTTCTTTCCCCAGACCGGCTACACGAAACTCGATCTCGCGAAGTATTACCTCGCCGTCGCCGATGGCGCGCTGCGCGGAATCGCTGACCGTCCGTTCGTGCTGAAGCGCTACGTGAATGGCGCCGGCAGCGAGCCGTTTTTTCAGAAGCGAGCGCCCGAACAGCATCCCGACTGGATCGAGACCGTCGCGCTTCGTTTTCCGTCCGGACGCACTGCGCACGAAGTCGTCATCCGCGACGCCGCCCAGCTCCTCTGGGTCATCAACCTCGGATGCATCGATCTGAATCCGCATCCGGTGGGCGCGGACGATCTCGATCATCCCGACGAGCTGCGCGTCGACCTCGATCCCGGTCCGGGCGTCAGCTTCGACGACGTGAAACGCGTCGCGCTCATCGTGC
>DASVHS010000567.1:0-4691 GCA_036382495.1 Thermoanaerobaculia bacterium
CGATTACGCCGAGGTACCACGAAGCCCTCGTGGACTGGCAAAAGAAGAACTTCCCCGAGTTCCAGTTCCTCCAGGACAACTGGAAGAAGTTCTATCCGACACAGACGCCGTATCAGTTGTTCGCGAAGGTCGGAAAGCTCAACTCGGAGCAGATCCAGTTCGGCCGCATGACCGGTCAGGCCCGCTACGAGAACGCCGGCGACATGGTCGGCAACATGTTCTACACGGCTCGCGACATCATCCGCGCACAGGCGTCCACCGAGCTCGGATCCATCCAGCAGCACCGCCTGACACTCGAAGAAGCGCCGACCGATGTGATGAAAATGGCCGTCCTCCGCATCATGGCCGAGGAGCTCAGGCACGGGTATCAGATGTTCTGGGTGTTCGATCATGACCAGAGCTGGAAAAAACCCGGCCATCCCGACGTAGCCAAAGACACGATGGATGAGCTGCTGTCGATGCAGCTCGGCAATCATGTCCTCGACGCGTTCAACATCCCGTTCCACAACTTCCTCGACAACGTCATATTCGCGACGGTGATCGACCTCGTCGGCAAATACCAGCTCGAGATGCAGCGCGTGTTTTCGTACGCGCCGATGGGCCGCTCGATGGGGCCGATGCTCTCGGAAGAGGGTTTCCACATCGGCTCCGGCCGCGGCTTCCTCAAAGAGCTCGCCGTCGGCGCCCTCGGCGACAACGCTCACTATTCGATCGACGAAATTCAGAAAGTGCTCAACGCGTGGATCCCGCGCGGCGTCGAGATGTTCGGCAACGAGCGCGGCGGCGAGACCGCAATCGCGTTCGGCTTCAAGGATCGCAACAACGGAACGGCGCAGTCCGAGTACTACAACGAAGTCCGCGAAGTGATCGAGCTCGTCAACGTCGCCGTCGTTCAGGCCAAGGTCAAAGAGATCACGGCCGCGGACGCGCGCAGCGTCGTGCGGGAGGTGCAGGACACCGCTGAGACCGTGTCCGGCGTTTCTCCGAACGATCTTCTGTTCGTGCCCGACATCAAGTTCTTCCGTGGCCGCGGCCTCGAGGAGGTCGTGTTCATGCCGTACGACGTGCACGGGAACCTGATCACCGAGAACAACAAGGCGATCAGCGGGGAGAGATACATCGACTATCTGAAGAGCGTGATCCCCGCCTACTTCGTGAAAACGAAAGACTTCGAGAAGTTTCAGGACGGGATGCTCGGACGCGAGCGACCGGAGGCCGGTCGAAGCTACGGCTGGTAATAAGCAAGTCAACCCTTGTGCTACTCTTTTTGGCGCATGCGGTTTCGTTTCCTCCTGATCTCTCTTGTCCTTCTCTTCTCCTGCGGCAAGCTCACTGAGCTTCCCACCGGCCCTGATGCGGGCGGCGGAGGCACGCCGGTTGACCCGACCGCGACATTCAGCCGCGTGAAATCGGAAATCCTCCCGACCTGCTCGGCGGTCGGCTGTCACGGACGGATCGCGCCGCAGGAAAGTCTCGTGCTGACACCCGACGTCGCCTACGCGAACATCGTCGGCGTAACCTCGGTCGAGGTGCCGTCGCTCAAACGCGTCACGGCCGGCGATCCGACCAATTCGTACGTCTATCGAAAGATCACCGGCGTCGGCATCACCGGCATTCGCATGCCGCAGGGCGGACCGTTTCTGACCGACGCGCAGCTGGCGCTCGTCCGCGACTGGATCCGCAGAGGTGCTCCGAATGACTAAGTTACCGATCAAGTTGACGGTTGCCGGTTTCCTGTTGCTGGTCGCTGTCGCGGCTCATGCGCAGAATCAGTACACGCCGATGCAGCCGATTCCTGTCGGCGACATCCTGCTGACACTTCCCTCGTCGCACATGGCCGACGCGCACACGTGGGAAGTGCGGTTCAGCCATCGGTTCAATCAGTCGGTCGACGGAAACGGGATCCATTCGCTGTTCGGCCTCGACAGCGGAGCGAATGTCGGGCTTGGACTCTCGTACGTCCCGATCCGTGACCTCGAGCTCGCGCTCGTACGTCAAAGCACACTCGAGACTTACGAAGGTTCGCTGAAGTACGCGTTGATGCAACAGGCCCGCGCGCTTCCGTTCTCAGCCGCGATCCGCGTGGGCGGCGACTGGCGGAACGCGAGAGATCTCCAGGATCGCGCGTCGTACTTTGCGCAGGCGATCGTGTCGCGCCAGTTCGGCAGCCGGTTCGATGTCTATGCCGTGCCGACGTACATCACCAAGGCCGGTCGCGTCGTCGCCGGCAACGCGTCGGTCGCGCTGTTCGATCACGCGTTCAACGTGCCTGTCGGCGCGCTCGTGCAGATCATGCCGGGCCTGAGCCTCGTCGGAGAGCTCATCCCGAAGAACCGCGACCTCCCGAACGACATCAAATCCGATGTCGGCTGGTCGGTCGGCATCAAGCGCGCGATCGGCGGACATCTGTTCGAGGTCCTGCTGACGAACAGCAACGGCATGACGGCCGATCAGTACATCAGCTCCACCTACAACGGCGCGGCGCTCCGCTCGCGCGACAAGCGCCTGGGCTTCAACATCGAGCGACGGTGGGGAAAAGGCGCGCGGCGTTAATCAACGCCTGCCGGCCTGAACGGATCCTGAAAGCTGATACGCGCGACCCGTGGACGTGTCGTAAGCGTATGCGTTATAAACCGCTCCCGCGATCGCGAGCGCCTGCGTGACCGGAAGATCCCAGCCCGGAGCGGGACGATCGGGCCGGGCGATCGTGCGTTCCGACAACGCGACGATCCGACCATCGCGCGCGATCAGGACCGCGTCCGCCAGCCGTCCGTCCGGCAGCAACGCCCAGCCATACATCGCATATTGATGCGGAGCAGTTCGCAGAACGCCTTCGAACGCGCCTCTCGTCGGACCGGAAGAGCGGATCATCGGCGAGTCGACGAGCGGCGGGTTGAGGTAGCCGATCTGCGAGACCGCCGAGAGAATCGGAATCGCGTGCGCCGGATCGCGGTAAACCAGTCGTCGAAACAGCGAAGAATCCGGCAAAACGCGGCAGAACTGGACGGCGGCGCGTGCAATCAGGCGATCGCGATTGCTTTCGCGGACTTTGGGAAGGATCGCGATGGCGGCTGCGATGTGGAGTGCGAGAATTGCCCCCCATGTCATCCCGAGCGTGAGCGAGGGACCCGGGTGGTCAGGGAGGCCGGCCTCCCCACGCCCGGGTCCCTCGCTCACGCTCGGGATGATATGGGGGGCGTCCGCCACAACCGCCAGCATCACCACCGCGACCCAGAACCCCACCGCGAACGTCGTGTAGCGCGGCTCGATCGCCGCCCACATCCCGAAGCCCAGCCGTCCCATCGCCGCGGCCGCAGCGGAGATGAGCGAATACGATCCGATGAGAATCCACGGCAGGCCCGCCCATCGTGCGCGCAACGCGAAGAGCGCGAACAGCGCCGTGCCGATGCCGCCGATGATCACGCTGACCGTCAGCACGTCCGTCCACGCGAGCGAGTGTCCCAGGAATGCGAGGACGAATGCGGCGGCCTGTAGCGGATGATTCAGCGGCGAGATCAGCGTCGGCGAGACGGGCGGACGGTGGTAACCGATGAAATAGCAACCGATCGATGCGACAGCGGCCGCGAACCACAGCGCGATCATCGCGGGACTTCGGTCCTCGCGGCGCGCGAACAACGCGATCGCCACGAGGATCCACAGCAACATCCCGTTCGCGTACGAATACGTCGCGATCAGGCAGCAAAGACCGGCGATTACTGCACGAGATCGCAACGACAGCTGGCGGCCCACGACCGCGAGAGCGACCGTCAGCATCATCATCGGCAGGAACACGACGATCTGAATCCCGAACAGCCAGTTCCACCACTGCACCGGCGACAGCACGAGCAATGTGCACAACGCGGTCGCGGACAACGCGCGCTCGCCGAGTGACCTGCGGGCCAGAAACCAGAGTGCGCCGACGGTGCCGCACGCGATGACGACCTGCATGGCCATCTCGTACTTCACGTTCCAGTTCGTCAGTCGGGCGAGGTAAAAAATGATCAGCCGCGGGATGATCTTGCGGCTCTCGTTGTGCTGCGCGAACAGGTCGGCAAACGGTGGGACGAGCCGATCGTGATTCCGGACGAGAAAGTCACCGATGTCGATCTGATCCTCGATCGGCACGTTCACGCCGAATCGGACGATGATCCAGAGCACCGGGAACGGCGCAGCGAGCACAGCGGCACCAGCCAGCCATCGTAGCGCCCGCCTCACCCGCTCAGTCACTTCGAGGATGCTAAGTCTCTTATCTGGTGTTACGTAGCGTGAGGGTCAAACCGCTCGCCACATGGCGGCCCGTTTGCTTAGTAATCAGACATGCGCTGCCCGGAATGCAAATCGACGAATGAGGCGAACGCGGCCGTGTGCAACAGCTGCGGACTCATACTCTTGAAGCATGTCGATGCCGCGGCCGTTCCGATTGTCGCAGTCGCAGCCGAAGCACCGAAGCGCCGCGCTGATGATTACTCTGGCGCGCGCCGCCGCGCCAACGACACGAACGTCGCATGTAAATTCTGTGGCGGCGAAATCGGTTCGAAAGCAATCCGTTGCCGTCACTGCAGCGAAATCGTCAACGAAGACTATTACCGCGAGCGCTCGCACCGTCTGCGCTCCCGCATCAACTACTCCAGCTGGATCGCCTACCTCTTCGGCCTTGGCGCCCTGCTGGTGTTTCGCCCGGTCGGCATCAT
>DASVHS010000568.1:0-3213 GCA_036382495.1 Thermoanaerobaculia bacterium
ACAAAAAAAGGGCGAGCCTTTCGGCTCGCCCTCACGATCGATGATCGGTTGAGTCTTAGTACATTCCGCCCATGCCGCCACCCATTCCCGCTCCGGGATTGCCACCGCCCGACTTCTCGTCTTCCTTGATCTCGGAGACGAGTGCTTCGGTGGTGAGCATGAGACCGGCGATCGACGAAGCGTTGACGAGTGCCTGCTTCGTGACCTTGGCCGGGTCGATGATGCCGACTTTCAGCATGTCGACGGGCTCGCTGCTTCCGCTGCGTGCGTCGATGCCGAATGTGCCGCCCTTCAACCGGACCGCGTTCAGCAGAACCGAACCTTCCAGACCGGCGTTGAAGACGATCTGACGGAACGGCTCTTCGAGAGCGCGCTTGATGATGTTGACGCCGGTGCGGACATCGCCTTCAGCCTTGACCTTGTCGACTGCATCGATCGCGCGGAGCAGAGCGACGCCGCCGCCCGGGACGATGCCTTCCTCGACCGCGGCTTTGGTCGCGTGCATCGCGTCCTCGACACGAGCCTTCTTTTCTTTCATTTCAGTTTCGGTTGCTGCTCCGACCTTGATCAATGCCACGCCGCCGACGAGCTTCGCCAGACGCTCCTGGAGCTTCTCGCGGTCATGGTCGGACGTCGTGTCGTCGATCTGAGTACGGATCTGCTTCACGCGGCCGGCGATCGTTTCCTTGCGCTGCTTGTCATCGGTGTCGGTGACGAGCGTCGTGTTGTCCTTGTCGATGGACACACGCTTCGCGTCGCCGAGGTCTTCCCATTTCACGCTCTCGAGCTTGATGCCGAGGTCCTCGGAGATGAGCTTGCCGCCGGTGAGGATGGCGATGTCTTCGAGCATGGCCTTGCGGCGATCGCCGAAGCCAGGCGCCTTGACCGCCGCCACGTTCAACGTGCCGCGGAGTTTGTTCACGACGAGTGTCGCCAGCGCTTCACCTTCGACGTCTTCGGCGATGATGAGGAGCGGCTTGCCCTGACGGGCAACCTGCTCGAGGATCGGCAGGAGGTCCTTCATATTCGAGATCTTCTTTTCGTAAATGAGGATCTTGACGTTCTCGAGGACCGCTTCCATGCGCTCCGGATCGGTGACGAAGTACGGCGAGAGATAGCCGCGGTCGAACTGCATGCCCTCGACGACTTCGAGAACCGTGTCGAGACCACGTGCCTCTTCAACGGTGATGACTCCGTCCTTGCCAACCTTGTCCATCGCCTCGGCGATGATCTGGCCGATCTCCTCGTCATTGTTCGCGGAGATTGATCCGATGTGGGCGATGTCCTTACCCTCGACCGGTTTGGCGAGCTTGTCGATCGCTTCGACGGCGGCCTTGACGGCCATCTCGATGCCCTTCTTCAGCTCCATCGGGTTCGCGCCCGCGGTCACGTTCTTGATGCCCTCGCGATAGATCGCCTGGGCCAGAACGGTCGCGGTGGTGGTTCCGTCGCCGGCGGTGTCGGAAGTCTTCGAAGCGACTTCACGCACCATCTGCGCGCCGGCGTTCTCAATCTCGTCCTTGAGCTCGATTTCCTTCGCAACGGTGACGCCGTCCTTGGTGATGGTCGGCGAACCGAACTTCTTTTCGATGACGACGTTGCGGCCTTTCGGGCCCAGCGTCACTTTGACGGCGTCAGCAAGCTTGTTGACGCCCCTGAGAATCGCCTGACGAGCCTCTTCTCCGTAGGTCACTCTTTTAGCCATGGATTACTCCTTACCTTCGATGACGGCGAGAACTTCGTCTTCTTTTAGGATCGTGTACTCGACTTCATCGATCTTGATCTCGCTTCCCGAGTACTTGCCGATGAGAACGGTGTCGCCCTTCTTGACGTCGAGCTTCATCCGTTTGCCTTCTTCGTTGAACTTGCCTTCGCCGACGGCGATGACTTCCGCTTCCTGCGGCTTTTCTTTGGCGGTGTCGGGGATGATGATCCCTCCGCGCATGGTCTCCCGGGCTTCCTTACGACGCACGACGATGCGGTCGTACAGGGGCCGGAGCTTGAGCTGAGTTGCGACTGCTGTTGCCATTCGAGACTCCTCCTATTGGTGTGTTTTCTTACAGTTACGCGCGGTGGACCGCACGGTTGTCGGCTTTGGAGCGGGTTGAGCAATTAGCACTCAGCCCTCGAGAGTGCTAACAATATGTGCGGTCGTTTATTCTGTCAATACCCGGCTTCGAGATCGACGATATTCCCGAGTTTCTCGCCGCGTTCAAAGCGCTGTAGGTTCTCGAGGAAGAAGCGGATGGCGCGCTCGTGGGCGTCGGAAGTGTGGTCTGCTGAGTGCGGTGAGATGAGGACGTTGTCGAGCTGCCAGAGCGGGGAGTCGGGTGGGAGGGGCTCGGTTTCGAAGACGTCGAGCGCCGCGCCGCGGATGCGTTTTTCACGTAGCGCGTCGATCAGTGCGTGCTCGTCGACAATCGCTCCGCGGCTCACGTTGATCAGCACCGCATGCGATTGCATCTTCGCGATTCGTCCCGCATTCATGAGGCCCTGCGTTGCCGGCGTGAGTGGTGTCGAGAGAACGACGTAGTCGGACTTCGCGATCACTTCGTCGACGTCGCCTTCACTTCGACGGACCGGGAGAACCTGCATCCCCATCGCCTCGGCGCGCCTGCCGATCGCACTTCCGATTCCGCCATAGCCGATCACGGCCACTGTCTTTTCTTTCAGCCACTCGACGTCGAACGGTTCCCATTTCCTCTCCGCCTGGTTGCGGACGAGACGGCGCAGATCTTTTGCGAACCACAGCATCGCCGCAATCACGAACTCGCCGAGCGCATCGGCGTAGAGGCCGCGCGAGTTGGTGACGGTGATGCCGGAGTTGCGCAGCAAATCGAACGGAAGCGATTCGACGCCGGCCGCGAGCGCGTGAATCCAACGCACGTTCTTCGCCATCGGGAGCAGATCGCGCAGCTGCGATGCCGAACGGGGAGCGACGAGGATCGCTTCCGCTTCTTGCACCGGTACGGATTCGACGCCGGCATCGCGCAGCAGCTCGAGCGCCCGAAAATCCGGCGGCGCGAGAATGTGAACGCGCGTCAAGGTGTCATCCCGAGCGTGAGTGAGGGACCCGGGCGGTGGAAGGCCGGCCTCCCCGCGCCCAGGTCCCTCGCTCCCGCTCGGGATGACATGGGGAACGTCACTCCGCTGTTGCCGGACGCGACATCATCGCCGCTGCCGGCGCCGGATGCTCGCGTTCGACGCGCGCGA
>DASVHS010000569.1:0-7513 GCA_036382495.1 Thermoanaerobaculia bacterium
AGATCGCGATCGAATGCGGGATCGACGGAATGTGGACGTCGGCGATCTTCGCTCCGCCGCGGCGGAACACATCGACCGCAGCGTCGAAATTCTTCCGCGTCTCCTCGTTCAGCTTATCGAGTCCTTCCGAGATCACACCGACGCGCAAGTCGCGTACGCCGCGATCGCAGTCCGCGGGATAGTCATCGACCTCGCGCGGGCTCGACGTCGAGTCGAGGGGATCGTGTCCGGCGATGACGCGCAGCAGCTCCGCGCCCTCGCGAACGGTTTTCGTGAGTGTCCCGATCTGGTCGAGGCTCGACCCGAATGCGACGAGGCCGTAGCGGCTCACGCGGCCGTACGTCGGTTTCACGCCGACGATGCCGCAGAGCGCCGCGGGCTGCCGAACGGATCCGCCGGTGTCCGATCCCAGCGCCGCCGGCACCATCCGCGCCGCGACGGCCGCGGCCGATCCGCCCGACGATCCGCCGGCCACGCGCGTTGCGTCCCACGGGTTGCGCGTCGCCCCGAACGCGGAGTGTTCGGTCGACGACCCCATCGCGAACTCGTCGAGGTTCGTCTTGCCCATGATCGCCGCGCCGTTCGCGCGCAATCGCTGAATGACCGTCGCGTCGAACGGCGAGATGAAGCCTTCGAGAATGCGCGAAGCACACGTCGTCGGCATCTCCGTCGTCACGATGTTGTCCTTGATCGCGATCGGAAATGCGCCGTTCGGTGAATCGCTCACGCGCAGAAACGCGTTCAGCGCTCCGTTGCTTTTCCCGATCGCACGGCGCGACTCGGCGACATAGTCGGCCGGCGACACCTTTGTCCGCGCCTCCGTGAATGGCAGATCGAGAATGCTCGTCACGACTCGCCCTCGATGATCGGCGGCACAACGAAGAAGCCGTTCTCCCATTCCGGTGCGTTGCGCGCGACGGCGTCGCGATCGATCGAGGGACGCACGACATCCTCGCGCAGTGGCTGCATGGCCTCGGGCCTTAGGCCTCGGGCCTCGGGCCCGGTGGCGGGCAGAGTCTCGACGTACTCGAGGATCCGCGTCATCTCCGCGGCCATGCGTTCGAGACCGGCGTCGTCGAACTCCAGGTGCGCGAGGCCGGCGATGCGCCGGGCCTCCTCGCGATCGATCTTCATCGGTTCGCGAGTTTAGTGGACTGCACGCGTCCGCGCATCATCTGTTCGAAACGGATCGCCAGCTCGGAATCGAATTGCGCACCGGCGCCGCGGCGAATCGCTGCGAGCGCGGCATCGCCCGCCTCGGGTGTCTGGTACGTGCCGGGATCGGTGATGGCCATGTAGACGTCGCAGATCTGAAGGACGCGGGATTCGAGCGGGATGTTCTCGCCGCGCAGCTCGTTCGGATAGCCGGCTCCGTCGACACGCTCGTGATGACAGAGCACGGCGCGCGCGACTTCGGGACCGAGGAGTGGCTCGACCAGGGCGGCGCCAACGACGACGTGCTCGCGAAGCAACGCCAGCTCATCGTGACTCAAGTCTTTCTTTCGATAGAGTTTCTCGTAATCGAGGAAGCGCATTCCGCTGTCGTGCACCATCGCCGCGAGCTTGATCGTGGCGATGTCGGATTCGGGAAGCGAGAGAAACCGCGCGAATTCTTCCGCCAGCTCGACGACGCTCGCCGCGTGCCGGCGGAGCTCGGGATAGTTCGTGTAACTCGGCTCGAGCAGACGCTCGGCAGCCTGCATGCGCACACTCTGCAATCGCGCGCGCAACGTCGACGACTCGATTGCCGTCTGCAACTGGTTGAGCAGCGCGGCGAGAAGGTCGTGCGTGTTGCGGTCCGGATTCCCGGTGAACGCGACGGTCAGATACAGGCCGCGAAAATCAGCCGCCGTCACGGCGGCGGTGAGCACTTTCTCGAGTTGCATCGCCGTGATCGGCTGCACGCTCAGCCCGAGCGGGTTGTGCAGCGTCGTTTTCAACGCGCCCACCGACTCACCGCGCCTGGCGAGCCATGTCTGCAGTTTCAGTTGCAGCGCGCTCAAGGCGTCCTGAGTCATCGTGCCGCGCGACGCCACTTCCTGCAGACCGCCGGACTGCCCTGTTGCAGAAAACACGGCGGCGATCGCGCCCGGAAGGAGCAGCAACGTCCGCAGCGAGTCGGCGATGGCACTCATCTCGTTTTCGCCGATGACGCCGGCCGGAAGCGGTGCCGCAAGATGCGCAGTCGCAGTGCGAGCGGCGGCCACGATCTTCGCCGCCTCGTTGTCGCGGCTCGGCGGGGCGGCGCTGGAAACGCGAGCTGCGGCCGCCGCCGAGGGCGCCTGCGCAGCGGCCAGAGCCGTATCCGAAAGCGTGATCGACCTCTGGTTCCAGATGTTCTTCGTCGCGAACAGCGCCAGGATGCGATCCGCGATCGTCTGCGCTTTGCCGACGTCGAACTGATCGAACGCCTGGTTCTGGGCCTTGTCGCGCATGTCGATGAATCCGACGAGAAGGCCGCGCGAGAACAGCGGCACGCCCATCAGCCGCTCCGTCGACGCTTCGAAGAGAAGTTGCGACAGCCGCGGCTCCATCGCCGGATTGTTCACGTAGAACGGCGAGCGCCCGCGAGCACAACGATCGACCATCGGGTCGTTCTCTCCGGCCGTCTGGCGAACGCCGGATCGAAAACCGAACTCACTCACCAGCTCGTACTTTTTCGCGTTGCTGTCGAGAAGGTAGAGCGCTGCCTTCGTCGCGCGGATCTCCACCGCGCAGCCATAAAGGATTTCTTTCAGTTTGGGACGAAGTTCGTCCACCTCGGGATGCAAGCAACCAATTTTACACGGACGTGATTGAGAGCCTTCTCCCCGCGACGCGGGGAGAAGGTGCCCTGAGCGAGCGAAGCGAGTCGAAGGGCGGATGAGGGGTCGCCCTCACCCGGCGCTACGCGCCACCCTCTCCCGCATGCGGGAGAGGGCTCTTCGATTTCAGAGCCTTCAACTGATCGATGATCTCCTTCTCAGAAGGAAACCGTCCTGTGTCCTTCTTCGAGAAAATCGGCTTGTTGTCGGCCGTCACGACGAAGATGCCGCCGCTGCCTCGAACGAGCTGGCTGTCGATACCCAGCTCCTTCTTGATCTCGGCCGCCAGACTGGAGGCCCGGGGAAGGTAGTTTCAGACGCCGCAGTAGTCGATGCGTATGTTCATCAGAGTGCCTTCACCAGGATGGCCGTGATGTTGTCGAGACCGCCGCGCTCGTTGGCCACGTCGATCAACGTCTGACAGGCTGTCTCGACGGTCTCGCTTTCCGTCACGATGCGCAGGATCTCGTCTTCTGGAACCATGCCAGTGAGACCGTCGGAGCAGAGGAGAAAGACATCGCCCGGCTTCGCCTTGATTTCCGACGCGTCCGGATTGACCTGCAGCGCGCCGCCGAGGGCGCGGGTGATGACGTTGCGGAGAGGGTGCTTCTCGGCTTCGGCTTCGGTGAGCATTCCCGCCTGGACCTGCTCGAAGACCCAGGAGTGATCGTTCGTGATGCGGGTGAGCGCATTTTCGCGAATGAGGTACGCGCGCGAGTCGCCGACATGAGCAAACGACATGATGTCGCCGTCGGCCATCGCCGCGACGACGGTTGTGCCCATGCCGCGCAGCCGCGCGTCTTTGCGCATCGCCTCGAGCACGCGTGTGTTCGCCATGCGCACGGCTGCCATCAGTCGATTCGTCGATCGCTTGTAATGCTCGTCGTACGCGTGCGGCCACGTGCCGTCATCCTCTTTCGTATGCAGGATGAACTCAGAGATCGCGTCGACGGCGATGCGCGACGCGATCTCGCCAGCGGCGTGTCCGCCCATTCCGTCCGCCACGAGGAACAGCCGGGCAGTGCTCTCCACGAGAAACGAGTCCTCGTTGTGCTGCCGTTGCCGGCCGACGTGTGTGACTCCGTACGCTTTCACTTCCACTCGATCAGCTCTTCCGAACCTTTCCCTGCCGCAGCTCGGCCAGAGCGTTCTGGATTTCAGCGTTGTCACGGTCCCACTTGAGCGCCTCTTCGAGATAGCGCTCGGCTTTTGCCGGCAGACCGGCCTTCTTGCAGATGAGGCCGGCCTCTTTCAGATATTGCGGGTTCATCGATTCCTTCTGCACCGCGGCCTCGATCGCCTGAACGGCCTGCCGGTACCACGCCGGGTTCCGCGACGCCACACGCGCCAGCGCGAACAGCGCCTTCGAGTCATTCGGGTTGTGCTTCACGGCCATGTCGAGGTTTTCGTAGGCGACGGCGAGGTTGCCTTCCTGAAACGCCTTCATGCCCTTGGCAAGGTAAGCCTTCCCGACCTGCGCGAGGTCGGTCGTCGGTTTCGCACCGCCGACTCCGACCTCGGAGTCATGCTGCTTCCGCCGCGCGGGATTCGTCAGCACGTTCACCGCTTCCGTCAGAGTCTGAAACTTCCGTTCCGCCTCGGCTTTGTCCGGGCCTCTGTAGCGGTCGGGATGGTTTTCGCGCGCGAGCTGGCGAAACCTGTCGCGGATGGCCTGCTCGGAGGCGGAACGTTCGACGCCAAGGACTTCGTAATAGTTGACCTTCATTTGAGGATCAGGATTTCTGCCGCGCGTGGTAGAGGCGGCGCGCACTGGAGCGCACGGTCTCGCTCACACCTTTATCGTCTTTTAACCCCTTCAAATCGCGTAAGGTTAAACGATTGATCAACGGCAGGACAACCCCCACGGGTGTCTTCGGATTCTTCGAGAGGGCCAGAGCGACCGGATACTTCGACGACCAGTCGCGGCGCAGGCCGATGATCCGCAGCACGTCTTCGCTCACGTCACGCATACCGGCGATCTGCTCCGCTTCACCCTCCGTGATGCGGGGATTGCGGACGGCGGCCGACGCAACGAGCCGATTCTTCTCCCGGACGAGAATCATCCGCACACTCTTGTTGCCCTTGAACGCGAGCTGCACTTTCTGTGAGATCGGCATGGTCGCCAGGATGGACCACATCGATTTCTTCTTCTCCAGCTCGAGTCCTTCGACCGTCACCTCGCCGATTGCCGGAAGCGCGGCAACAGGCTCTTTGTCGACCTGCTCGAGCAGGTCCACGATCGCCTCGTCGGGCAGGCTCTCGTCGATGAGGTCCTCGCCGAGGATGCGTTTGAGCTCTTCGATGCGGGCTTTCTTCTCAAAGAATTCTTCGCGGGTCTCCAGAACGCGGCGTCGCGTGTCCTGTGTGACCTTCGGATTCTTGAGCAGCGCGTCGAGGATCTGGGGAGCCCGGAGGATGCGCGTCTGATTGATGACGATGACTTCCTGAACCGCGGCGTCGGCCCGGCTGGCAAGATCGACGACCGCCTCGTCCGTCACAGCGCGATTCCGGATGAGGGCCTCGAGGATGTGCGCGTCCTGCGTCGCGCGCATGAGCATAACGAGATGCTCGGGCGATGCGTTCTCGTTCGATGCGAATCCGTGAACCGACCGCGCCGGGATGTCGTGAAGCGATGCCTTCGCAAGACTCGCGGCTTCTTCGTCCTCGATCAGCGAGAGATACGAGAGCACCGCGATGAGGTCTTCCTGAGGCAGCGGGAGGAATCCGCGCGCAAGCGTGAGCAGTACCTCGTGCGGATACGTGCCGGCGCGGAGCTGTCCGATCACCTGTGCCGCACTCAGTTCGCCGGGTGTCGTACTCATTTCAGCGTCTCGAGGTAGGCGCGGTCGAACACGCGGTTCCTGATGACCTGGCCGTCACGGCCGAGTGGCGGAATCTGTTTGTCGTTCAGCATCAGGATGACCGCGGCGGCATTACCGATACGTTTGAAATTGAAGCCGACTTTCGCTTCCAGCGTCTCGTGCGTTCCCAGACGGTAATCGTCCTTCATCACCGTCTTTCCGTCCACTTCGAGATCGAGATAGCAGTCATCGGTCAGCTCGAGCACGAGGCGCAGAGGTTCTTCGACTTTCGGCACGGGAGGCGTGAGCGCAGCCGGTGCCGCGACCACCGTGCGCCGGCGCGCATTCTCCGTCGCGGCCGCGCGTGCGACCTCGGCGCGAGCGAGCTCCGCTTCCGCCCGTTTGTGCGCAATGGCCCACCAGGCGACGCCGGCGAGCGCAGCGATGAGGATGAGGAGCAGATAGACGTTCCGGTCGATGCGCGCATACGCCGGCGGGATTCCCTTTTTCTTTGCCGGCTCACGCTCGACCGGCAGGACCGGTTGCACGAGCCGATCGAGCTGTGCGCTCTTCTCGATGCGATCGTCTCCCGCCGCGGCGAAGTTGTATCGATTGACCATCTCCTCGCAGCTCAGTCCGACATAGCGGGCGTACTCGCGGACGAATCCGCGCGTGAAGACGGGGGCGGGCAGCGTGCGATGATCGTTCCGCTCGATGGCTTCGAGGAAGCGCTTGCTGATTTTGGTCGCGTCCGCGATTTCCTTCAGCGAAATCCCGCGGATCTCGCGCTCCCGGCGGAGTTCCTCACCGAACGACGCGAGCTCGGAGTGCGCCTGGGGCTCCTGATCGGGCATCGGGACGATCATTTTATGTCATTCCGAGCCGCGAAGACGGGGAGGAATCTGGGCGGGGGAATCCCCAATCTCCTTCTGGTGCAGTCTCTCGATGCAGCGGCGCAGATAGATGGACGTCGATGGATTCTCGTGGATCGAAACGAGATCGCGCCGGGAGAGGTACCGCAGCTGCGAGGCCGCGACGGCGCGCGGCGTCAGCGTGTTCAACACGAGCGCCTTGCGGATCATGTAGCGGAGACCCCACTTCCGGTCGGCGGCGAGCATCGTCAACTGCTCGGGCATCGCCTCCGGCGAGCTTGCCAGCACCAGCAGGTCGTCCTCGCGGATCCTCGGATTGATGAGGAGCGACGCGAAGATGCGCGGATCGCGATCGAACATCAGGGCCTTGATGAGCGCAGCGCTGCATCGGCGCGCCGCGGAGATCCTTTCGCCGAGCGCGAGCTTTCCGATCTGGTTGAGGAGCACCGTGTCGATCGCTCTGCGCACCGTCGCGGGCACGGTCACCTCGACCGAGAGCCGCACGAGATCCGGCCAGTAAACATAGTGAATGAGCTTGACCGCGTGCGCCTGCGGCGTCTGCCGGTGCGCGATGAGCTTGACGCGGACGGAGTAAAACGCCGCCAGCCGCTGATTCTGAGCGATCGACTGGCAAATCTTCGGCGTGACGTAGGCGTTGTCGAGGACGGCGAGCGCTTCGTCTTCGTTGAGGTGGGGAAGGTTTTCCGCGAGAAAGTCAGCGAGCTGGTCGCGGGAGAGAGATTTCAACTCGTGGAGGGGCATGCGTAGAAACCAAAAATTATTGTACTCGCAGCACTCCGACCGTATAATGCGCGCCCTTCCGGTTCTCGTTGATCGTTCACTGTGCCGAAATCACGATCGTCTCCGCGTCCTGCGCTCCCGCCTGTTTACAGTCGCGTGGCTTCCATCGCCGTTGCGATTTCTCTGCTGACGATCGCTTACGTGATTGATCAGCGGGCAAACAATACATTCCGGGTTCCCAAAGAGCTTCTGTTCCGGACCGCGGGGTTCGTTGCCGGCCTCATATCCGTATTCG
>DASVHS010000570.1:0-5294 GCA_036382495.1 Thermoanaerobaculia bacterium
CTCCGCCCCCGCCGCTGGCAAAGAAGTAGTCGCCGCTGGTGATACGCTCCGCGTCCGATCTGGAGGAAGCATTTGTCTCGACTTCGCACATCAATCATCACGTTCATCGTTCTCTTCACGCTGGCGCTGCCGGCTATGGCGAAGACCGCGAAGCGCCGGTTCACCATCGACGACATCTACGATCGCGCGAAACGCATTCCCGCTGCCGCGATGTAGCCGCGCACGTTCACGTGGGCGGACGAGACGCACTTCTCCTTTCCGCGCCCGGCCGCGACCGGTGAGATGACGACGAGCTTCGTGCTCGTCGACGCAGTCACCGGCGAGCAGACCGCGCTCTTCGATCCTGATGAGCTGCAGGCGCAGGTCGCGAAGGTGGAGGGCGTGTCGGGTGACGAAGCGAAGCGGATCGCGCGCCCGCGCTCGGTCACCGTCGACTGGGGCACGCGCGGCGTGCTGCTGTCGGTTCACGACGACCTCTACATCTACAACATCAAGTCGAAGACGCTGACGCGGCTCACGAGCACTGCCGGTGAAGAGCAGGAAGCGACGTTCAGCCCTGACGGCAAGCTCGTCGCGTTCGTTCGCGACGGCAACCTGTTCACGATCAACGTCTCGTCGAAGAGCGAACGACAACTCACGACCGACGGAACGAAGAAGGTCGTGAACGGCCTCTTCGACTGGGTCTATCAGGAAGAGATCTACGGCCGGGGAATCTTCAAGTCCTATTGGTGGAGTCCCGACTCACACTTCATCGCGTACCTGAAGATCGACGACACGCAAGTGCCCGAGTTCACCGTCGTCGATCATCTTCCGCTGCATCAGAAGCTCGAGGTCACGCCTTATCCGAAGTCCGGCGATCCGAATCCCGCGGCGACGCTGCATGTGGCCGATCTCGCGACCGGCAACTCCATCCGCCTCGATCGCATCGCCGATCCTTCGACGATGCTGATCGTCGACGTGGCATGGCGGCCGGACAGCAGCGCGGTCGACTTTCAGATTCAGGACCGCGAGCAGACGGTTCTCGACCTTGATGAAGTGTCGCGCAACGGCGGCGACATCCATCCCGTGCTTCATGAGACAACAAAGGCGTGGGTCGACAACCAGGGCAGTCCGTTTTTCCTGAAGGACAAGGCCTTTCTCTGGTTGAGCGAGCACACCGGCTGGAAACACATCTACCGCGTCGAGCCGGACGGGAAACAGCGTCCGCTGACGATGGGTCAGTGGGAAGTGCGCAAGCTGTTCGGCATCGACGAGAAAAACAACTGGGTCTATTACTCCGCGGCTGAGCGCGATGCGATCGGCCTCGACGTCTATCGCATGCATCTCGATGGAACGGGCAAGCAGCTCCTGACGCAGCGAGCGGGAACCCACGAAGCGACATTCAACGATGCGCTGACGCGTTTCGTCGACAGCTGGAGCGACGTGGCCACGCCGCCGCAGATCTCGATCGTCGATGCCGCCGGCAAACCGGGGAAGTTGATTCGCGATTCGAACAGCGGTCACGAGCTCGAGCAGTTCGACATCAACAAGCCGGAGCTCGTGCACGTCCCGACGCGCGATGGCTTCGTGATGGAGGCGGAGATCATCCGTCCGCCGAATTTCGACCCGACGAAGAAGTACCCCGTGTACGAGCACACGTACAGTGGCCCGCATGCGCCGCAGGTGCGCAACGCCTGGGGCGGCTCGACATACCTGTTTCACCAGATGCTCGCGCAGAGCGGCGTGGTCGTGTGGATCTGCGACAACCGCACTGCCAGCGGCAAAGGCGCGCAGTCGGCGTGGCCGCTCTACAAGAATTTCGGTGAGCTCGAATTGCGTGACCTTGAAGATGGACTGGCGTGGATCAGCTCACAGCCCGGCATCGACGGTTCCCGCGCGCTGCTCAATGGATGGAGCTTCGGTGGATTCATGACAACGTACGCGCTGACGCACAGCACGAAGTGGAGCGCGGGCATCGCCGGCGGCTCAGTCACCGACTGGCATGACTACGACTCCGTCTACACCGAGCGCTACATGCTCACGCCCGAGCACAACAAAGACGGCTACGTGCGGACCTCACCGACGCAAGCCGCCGCGAACCTGCACGCCCATCTCCTCCTGCTGCACGGCGCGATCGACGACAACGTCCATGTCCAGAACACGATCCAGTTCGTCTACGCGCTCCAGAAGGCCGGCAAGCAGTTCGAGATGATGCTGTATCCGAAGTCGCGGCACGGGGTCACGGATCCGGACCTCGTCAAGCAGCTGCACACGCTGGCGTTCACGTTCGCGATGAGGAATCTGAAACCCTAAAAAACAGAGCGCAGGCCGCAGAGGGCAGAGCGCGGGCCACGTCCCGACCTTCATCTGCGCTCCGCGCTCTGCCCTCTGCGCTCTGATTTATGGGATGACAACCTCGTCCGTTCGTGTTACCTGCCTGACCCGATGCCTGACCCCAGTCACATCCGAAACTTCTCGATCATCGCCCACATCGACCATGGGAAGACGACGCTGTCCGATCGTCTGCTCCAGTCGACGGGTGCGGTCGAACAGCGCGAGATGCACGAGCAGATGCTCGACGACATGGACCTCGAGCGCGAGCGCGGCATCACGATCAAGGCGCGCGCGGTCATGCTTCACTACAAGGACTACACGTTCAACCTGATCGACACGCCGGGTCACGTCGACTTCTCCTACGAGGTCTCGCGCAGCCTCGCCGCGTGCGAAGGCGCGATCCTCGTCGTCGATGCGACGCAGGGCGTGGAAGCCCAGACGCTCGCCAACAGTTACCTCGCCATCAACAACAATCTGGCGATCCTGCCGGTGATCAACAAAGTCGACCTGCCGTCGGCGGAGCCGGAACGCGTCCGCGAGCAGATCGAAAACGTGATCGGCATCGACGCTCACGACGCTGTGCTTGCATCCGCGAAAAACGGCATTGGCGTCGATGAGATCCTCGAGAAGATCATCACGCACATCCCCGCGCCGACCGGTGATGCCGACGCACCGTTGCGTGCGCTGCTGTTCGATTCCTGGTACGACCCTTATCGCGGCGTCATGGGTCTCGTCCGCATCAAAGACGGCTCGCTTCGTCCCGGGATGAAGATCAAGTTCATGTCCACCGGCCGCGAATACGAAGTCGCGGAGATAGGCGTCTACACTCCGAAGCCGAAAGCCGTTGACTCCCTCGGCGTCGGCGAGGTCGGATTCTTCTCCGCCAACATCCGCGACATCGTGCAGGCGAAGATCGGCGACACGATCACGACGTCGAAGGCCACGCCCGTCGCGCTGCCCGGCTTCGAGGAAGTGAAGCCGATGGTGTTCGCCGGTCTCTTTCCGATCAACACGGAGGACTACGAGAACCTGCGCGACGCCGTCGGCAAACTGAAGCTGAACGACGCCTCCTTCAGCTACGAGCCCGAAAACTCCACCGCCCTCGGATTCGGATTCCGCTGCGGATTCCTCGGCCTCCTGCACATGGAGATCATCCAGGAACGCCTCGAGCGCGAGTTCAACCTGGAGCTGCTGACGACTGCCCCTGGTGTGCGCTATCGAGTGACAAAGACCGACGGTGAAATCGTCGAGATCGAGAACCCGCAGAAGCTGCCCGATCCCGCAAGCATCACCTCCATCGAGGAGCCGTTCTTCGAGGTGACGATGCTCTCAACGGATGAATTCGTTGGCCCGATTTTAGCCCTGGCAATCGACCGCCGTGGCCAGCAAAAGAAGCTGGAGTACGTCAGCGCAAACAGAGTCATGATTGTTTACGAGATGCCGTTGAACGAGGTGATTCTCGATTTCTTCGACAAGCTGAAATCGATCTCACGTGGATACGCCTCACTCGATTACCAGTTCATCGGATACCGGGTCAGCGACCTGGTGAAGATGGACGTGCTCGTCAATGGCGAACCGCTCGATGCGTTGAGTCTCATCGTCCATCGGGACAAGGCGCACGCGCGGGGCAAAATGCTTGTCGAGAAGATGAAGGAATTCATCCCTCGGCAGATGTTCGAAGTTGCATTGCAGGCGGCGATTGGTAATCGAGTCATCGCTCGCGAAACCGTCAAGCCGTTACGCAAGAACGTCCTCGCCAAGTGTTACGGCGGCGACATCACGCGCAAACGCAAACTTCTCGAGAAGCAGAAAGAAGGTAAGAAACGGATGAAGCGGGTGGGTAAGGTGGAGATTCCGCAGGAGGCTTTCCTGGCGGTGTTGAAGATCGACTGATCAGCCCGATGGAGGACAGGCAATCGTGCCTGTCCGGACAGGCGGGATCTGCGATAAACAAAGTGGCCACTGCAACCGAAGACAACTTTGAAGACTTCATGGCACCCCTCATGTGGAGGACAGGCGGGAGAGCAGAAGACGCTGACGACGGGTGCGGTGCTTCTCGTCGCGGCGCCCACGATCCACTCGCCATTGGTGTCGGTTCCGCAGCTCATCGAGATCCAGGTCAACATCCTGCGCGACCTGACTCCGTTCCACGTTCTCATCGAGGAGCAGAGCAAGTCGCCGGCGGCGATCCTGTTGACGGATCAGCAGTTCGACCAGTGGCTGCAGAGCAATGACACGATCCTGCTGAACGCGATTCCGGTGCGCTACAACGCCGCGCCGAGGAGCAATCCGACGGACGCCGCGGAGAGCCACCACGCGGCCGGTACGCTCTAGCGGCTTTTGAGTCACACTAGGGCGTTCTTTTCCAAGGAGGAACGCCCCGTGAGGAAGCTCGCGCTCCTGTTCGCAATCCTTCTCCTGGCCGCGTGCGCCACCGCGAGAAAAAGCACTCCGGTCAATCAGAATGAACCGCGCCGCGTCGTCGGCACGGACAACGACGTTCGCATCGATGCCGAGGTCTTCGGCGATCAGCTCGGGTCCTCGGTGACGCTGCCGGTGAAGTACGACATCACCAACAGCCGGCCGGCGACGATCGCAATCGCCGATCTGGTCCCGGAGACGAATTACGACGAAGAGACGCGCACGGTGACGATCAGCATCGGTTCGGAAGTGCCGGGCACGACGCTGTTGCCGCATCTCATCAGCATCAAGCCGGGCGAGAAGAAGAGTTTCTCGACCGTTGCACGCGTCAACATCATGCTTCCTGCCGGTACGCCGGCCGCTCGCATCCCTCGCGCGCTTCGTCTGAAGGTGAACTTCCTCAGCGACACGACGCAGTTCGAGCAGCTGATCACGATGCCGGAGAAAGGCCTCTACGATCCGAAGCTCGCCGACGAGCTGTTCCCGAAATGGCTCGAGCGCAATGAGACGGTCTACACGAACACTCTGCCGATGCGATGGGCGTTGCCGCCGCTGGAAGA
>DASVHS010000571.1:0-15646 GCA_036382495.1 Thermoanaerobaculia bacterium
GTGAACCTCATCGCACTCGACGCGAACGGCAAACCGGCGGACGAGACGCGCATCGCTGCAAGCGCTTCCGGCGATGGGCCGGTCATCGGCTCAGACGGCACCGACTACCTCGTTCTGTATGTCGACAACCGCACCTTCGAGCCCGTCGCACAGTACGTTGGCGCACATGCGGAGATCCGGTCGACGACCGTATTGCACGGCGCAGCGTATTCGGTCGCGCGGGACGCGCTTATATGGACCGGCCGCATGTACCTGGAGGCCGCGACGGCAGTCGATTTCAACAACCAGCAAATGGCGCTTCTCGGCCTGGACCGTGCCGGCACAGCAATCACTTCCGTTCGGCCACTCGGCGCCGGCACGCCCGGATTGGTCAACCAGGCCGCAACCGCATGGAACGGATCGAAAGCTTTGCTGACGTGGACGAGCGGATCGCAGGATGCTCCGAACGCAATGGAAGTGGTCGGTGTATTAGCGAACGCCGATGCGACTTCAATTTCGCCGCTGATCACAATCCCCAGCGCAGGCAACCTGCAGGTCACACCGGTGATCGCAACCTCCGGATCTCAGGACCTCGCCGTGTGGGCGGAACCGAGCGGCATCTACGCGACGCGTATCACGCCAGATGGCAGGGCGCTGGACGGCCGTGGAATCACGGTCTCGTTGCAGACGCAGGCGAGCCGCTCGCTCAGCCTCGGCGAAGTGCCAACGCTGCGGGCCATTTACGACGGCAGTTCCTACCTGGTCGCGTGGGGTGATTACACCGGCGTGACTGCCCAGCGCATCGATCCGGCAACAGGTTCACTCGCCGGTGGACCGATAACCCTCGCTCAGTGCTCCCTTTCCTTCGACCTGGCGAAGGACAACGACTCGCCGGTGCTTTTCAACACCGACTGCTCGGAAGGACGCGTGTACGCGCAACGTGTCGGCGCCACTGGGCCCGTCGGTGCTGCAGTCGCGATTTCCCCTCCTGACATGTTCGCGAATGCGCCACACGCTGCATGGAACGGCAACCAGTGGCTGGCCGTGTGGCACAAGCTCGTTCCCTTGCCGCTATTGATTTCGCCGCCGGCTTATCGCGCGACTGCCGTGTACGCGGCGCGCCTTTCGACGGCGCTCGCTCTGCTCGACGTCCAGCCGATCCTGATCGCTGAGTCGGACTTCAACGAAGGCGGGCCTGTCGTCGCAAGTGATGGTCGCGAATTCCTCGTGGTCTGGTCGCATGTGGCCTACAACGCCACGGACGGTCTGTATCTGCGCCGAGTGCAAACAGACGGATCGGAGAGCGAGGCCGAGTTTCTCGTCTCCGGCTCGTTCATCGCCGCACAAGGCGTCGTCTGGAGTGGTAAGCGATACACGATTGGCTACTCGAGAATGAACGGCTTCTGTAACGACGATCTGTTTCTGACGCACGTCTCCTCTCGGAAGGACGACCCGCTGATCCGCGACGAGGTGACGATCAGCGCGACAGCGATCGACGAACGGTATATCTCGCTCGCAGCGCCACCAGGGCGGCCGGTGCGAGTGGTCTACACGCGCGTGGCGACGGAGCCGCAGTACGGTGGTGTCTCGCGCGTCTTTATGCGCGATGAAGTCGACGCGCCGCGCCGCCGGTCGGTTCGGCTGCGTTAGCCACTACGCTTCGGCCGTCCGCCACTCCAGGAACCACGGCTCGCGGCGGCCGAACTTTGTCGCGAGCGCGACGCCGATGCCGAAGATCGATGCGACGCTCCACGCGATCGGGCCGACGACCGGGATCAAGCGGATCGCACCGAGAATCAGCAGGCCGATGACGACCATGGCCGTGTCGCCGCGGAGCCATTTGCGCGACGCGAGTTGTTCGCGCGTGCGCGAGCCCGCGACGAGCGTGCCGACTGTATGGAACACGGCCACCATGCCGTAGATCTTTGTCAGGATCGCGAAGACTGCCAGCGCGGCCAGCAGCGGAATCCCGACGAGGAACGGAACGAGATAGCTGAACATGATCGCGGTCAACACGAAGCTCGTGAACGCGACGAGTCCGAGAACGAAGCAGTGCAACGAGCTCGCGCGCATCTCGATCGAGGAGAAGCGCACTTCGCGGCCACTCACGAGCGTCACGATGACCGACGCAATCAACCACACGAACAGCAGCGAGAGAATCACGGCCGTCCTGGTCATCGATGCCGCCGCGCCTTCGACACTGGCCAGCGGATACGCGCGGCCATCGATCCGCCCTTCACCGCCGATGATGCGGCCGCCCACGTAGATCACGTTGCCCTTCACGCGTCCTTTGCCGGAGAACGTCACGTTGCCGCCGAAGACGAACAGATCGCCGTCGATCACATCGCGCACGTCGACCGATCCGCCGTACGCCTGGACACCGCCGGCGACAGGCGACGTGATCACGATGTCAGTCCTGAACGAATAGCGGTCATGCGATTCGCTCGACGTCATCGCGCGATCGCTGCCGATGGCACCGGCTGGAAGCACGACAATCAGGATGCCGAGCATCGCCGCGATCGCGACTGAAGGAACAACGGCGCGCTTAAACATCGAGTCCCTTCGGCGAGCGCCTCAGCAGCATGATGAAGATGGCGTTGATGATGAGGAACGCCGCAAACATCAGAACCTGCCACGAGAGCGGCGCGTTCTGAACGAAACGAAGTCGCAGGAGCGACGCGACCAGGTCGCCTGATGGCATCTTGCCGCGCAGGATTTCGAGTGGTGACGCGCCCGTCGCCGCGAAAAGAAGTCCGGCGATGACCGCAACCGCAAGTGCACCCGCCGCAACCAACGGCCACGAGCGATGCGCTGCACCTTCCCATGGCGCGAGCGGCAGCGAAGTGGAGGACAGGCGCCCCGCCCGTCCGGACAGCGGTGGGATGCTGTCCTCCACAAGTCCTTCCGCCAGCGCGCGGCACTCCGCACATTCCGCGAGATGCGACGCGTTCGTCTCGGGATCTTCGAGATACCGCTGACACGATTCACGATTCATAAGGGTTCCACGAACGAGTCGAGCGCTTCCTTGAGCAAATTGCGCGCTCGAAAGAGTTTGTTCTTCACCGTGCCGAGAGGAAGCTTCTTCATCGTAGCGATCTCCTCATACGAAAGCTCGGCGAAGTGGCGGAGCTGAATGAGCTCGCGATAGTCGACCGGAAGATGTTCGACGGCTTTGTCGATCGCCGCGCTCAACTGTTTGTTTTTCAGCGCGCGGTACGGCGAGATGCCGTCGTCGGCAAACTCCCGCTCTTTCGTCCCCGGCTCATCCTCCGTCGACTGCCGCGTCAGCGACACCTCGGAGATGGTCTTCTTGCGCAGCGCATCGATGGCGCTGTTCTGCGCGATCCGGAACAGCCAGGTCGAGAACTGATACTTCGGATCGTAGCGGTCGAGCGCGAGATAGACCTTCACGAAGATGTCCTGCGTCAGATCGTGAGCGTCTTCATAGCGATGGATGATCCGATAGACGTAGTTGATGACCCGCTTTTCATAACGGGACACCAGGTCGCCGAAGCGATCTCTGTCGCCACCGAGGATGCGCTCCACGAGAGTGCGGTCATCGAGTTGCTCACGTTCTGCCATCTGGTGGTACGGCTCATCCGCCGCAAGGTTTACCGACGCGGGATGATAACGTCTACGGCTGCGGCAGCCATGATTGAAATCCGGGATCTGACAAAGAAATACGGCGATTTCACCGCGGTCGACCGGCTGAGCCTCACGGTCGCGCCCGGCGAGATCTTTGGTTTCCTGGGACCGAACGGGGCGGGGAAGACGACGACGATCCGCATCCTGGCCGGCCTGTCACTGCCGACGTCCGGGCTGGTCAAGATCGACGGCGTCGATATCGTTCACAACGGCCTGTCGGCGAAACGGATCACCGGCTACGTCCCCGACCGGCCATACCTCTACGAAAAGCTGACGGGCCGCGAGCTGCTGCAATTCGTCACGAATCTGTACGGCCGCGAGTGGTCCGAGGCGGAGCCGCGGGCGATGGAACTGCTGCGCTACTTCGATCTGCAGGACTGGACCGACGCGCGCATCGAGAATCTGTCGCACGGAATGAAGCAGAAACTCGTGATCATCTCCGCGCTCGTTCACAACCCGCGGCTGTTGATCATCGACGAGCCGATGGTCGGTCTCGACGCGCTCGCGCAGCGGCAGGTGAAGGTGCTGTTCCGCCGGCTCGCCGACGAAGGAAAGACCGTATTTATGACGACGCACACGCTGTCGGTGGCCGAGGCCGTGTGCGATCGAATCGCGATCCTCCATCGCGGACGCGTGATCGCAACCGGCGTTACGTCGGAGCTCAAGGAAGCGGCCGGACGTCCCGGCAGCCCGCTCGAGGATGTGTTCCTCGAACTGACGTATGAGCAATGAGCGGCTCGACGCGGTGCGCACGCGGCATCGCGACGATGCGCTCCGGCGTGGAATCAATCCGCGTGACGTCGACGTGCTGCTCGCCGATCTCACCGGCCACTCGCTGGCCTGGGTGATCGCGCACGGCGAGGAACAGCTTGACCTCTCGCGACTGACCGCGCTCCTCGCTCGCCGCTACGCCGGCGAGCCGCTGCAGTACATCCGCGGCAAAGCGGATTTTTACTCGCGTGAGTTTCTCGTCGACGACCGCGTGCTGATCCCTCGCCCCGAGACCGAGCTCGTCGTCGAGGCGGCGATCGATCGCGCACCGCGAGGCGGTCGCATCGTCGATATCGGTACCGGCAGCGGATGCATTGCGATCTCGATCGAGCAAGAGCGGCCGGACCTCCACGTTCTCGGCGTGGACGTCTCGATCGATGCACTGGCCGTCGCCGTCGCAAATCGCGCGCGATTGCAGTCGAGCGTGCGTCTTGTCTCATCGGACCTCCTCACCGCCGTTCGCGGCCCATTCGATCTCGTCGTGTCGAACCCGCCGTACATCGCGCGGCGTGAAATTGCGGCACTGCAGACGGAGGTGCGCGATCACGAGCCGATGCTCGCCCTGACACCGGGGCCCGTCGGAACCGAAGTGATCGAACGAATCCTCGATGACGCGCGGCGGGTGCTGCGCCCTGACGGGCTCGTCATCATGGAGATCGGGTTCGGCCAGGAGGCAATGTTGCGGAATCTTGCGGCAGCGAAGAGTTACAACGTCGAGCGATTCATCGACGACCTCGCGGGCATCGCTCGCGTCATCGTATTATCCGCGTGATGGCTGGAAACGATCGTTGCCTGTTCTGCCGCATCGCCGCGGGCGAGATTCCCGCGAAGAAGATTTACGAAGACGACGAAGTCATCGCCTTTCACGACATCAACCCGCAGGCGCCGACGCACGTTCTCGTCGTACCGCGCAAACACATTGCCACTCTCGATTCGATGAGCGACGCGGATAGTCAACTCATCGGCAGCGTTCTGCTTCGTGCTGCCCAGATCGCTCGCGATCAACAATTGACGTCGGAGGGCTATCGCGTCGTCGTGAACACGGGCGAAGCGGCCGGGCAGACGGTGTTTCACGTTCACTTCCACCTCCTCGGCGGAAGAAATTTCGGCTGGCCGCCGGGATAGAGCGCGGAGGGCAGAGCGCAGTTGGGTTCCCGGTTCTCCTGCGCTCCGCCCTCTGCGCACTGCCCTCTGATTTCAAGCTGGTGGCGGGACGCGGAATCTTGATCCGCTGAACGTGATGCTCCGCGTGGCCTTGCGCTTGCCGCCCTTCCGTCGCGACAGGAAGTCTTCTCTCGCCTCCGTCAGCGTCGACGGGACGTACGTCGCCCCCGCCGCGAGCGTCTTCGCACGGTCGCGTGCGAAACCGGAACCGCCGGCGACGATCATCAGCTCGGGAAAATTCGCGGCCTGCAACTGCAGCAGCGTGAATCCCTGCTCGGCGTGATCCATGTTCGAGCAGGAAATGAAGACGGCTTCCGGCTTCACCTCGTTGATGAACGCCACCAGTTCCGGATCCGGAAGGTCGGTGAAGTAGTCGACCGAGTAACTCTCCATGCGCAGCAGCTGCGTCAGCATTAGCGTTCCGAGCGACAGCCGCTCGCCTGCCACCGATACCGCGACGATGTGCCGCTCCGGATCCGGCGTCCCGGCGTTGCGATCGCCGAAACGGATGATCAGCTCGCGGATCACGTCCTTGATGAAGTGATCGTGCGCCGGCGTGATGCGTTTCCGCTCCAGCTCTTCCTGCGCAAACGTGAGCGTCGGGATGAACAGATCCGTGAACATCTCTTCCATCGACGCCGCCTCGGCGTGACGGTCGGCGATCGCGATCGCGCCGGTGCGATCGCGCAACAGAAGTCGATTGTAGAAACTGAGGTAGCCCTCGAGCGGATCCTCGCTGCCGAACATGATCGAGAAGATGCGCAGCGCCGGAATGAATTCGCCGCCGACGGTCAGGCACACCGTGATCGGCGTGGCCAGCAGCAGGCCCACAGGTCCCCACATCCAGCCCCAGAAGATCGCCGCTACGAGTAGCGCGATCGGTGACACGCCGACGCGATTGCCGACGACGATCGGCTCGACGAAGCCGCCGATCAGCTGATCGCTGAACACAAACAGGCCCAGAACGGCCAGCGCGGTGTACCAGTTCGGAAAGACGGCCAGTGCAAGGAACGTCGGAAACGCAGCGCTGAGCACTGCGCCGATGTAGGGAACGAAGCGCAGGAGCCCGGCGACGATGCCCCACAAGCCCGCGTGGGGAACCTGCAGCAGCAGGAGTCCGACGCCGATCAGCGTCCCGAACCCGATGTTCAGCAAGGCGATGGTGAGCAGATATTTACTGATGCGCTCCGACGTCTCGCCGATCGCCTGCGTCGTCACGGTGAGATGCGCGCGCCCGGCCAGACGCAGCATTTTGTCGCGCAGCTGCTCGCGATCCTGCAGAACGAAAAACACGAGGACGATGACGAGGAAACCGGCCGCTATCACTTCGACCTGCGGCGCAACCTCGTCGTATCGTTCGGCCACGCCCTTGCGGTCGGGAATCACACGAACTTTCAGGTCGGGCTTTTCCGGAGTGCCTCGCGCATCGGCGACGCGTTGCAGCGTGCGCTCGAACACGGCCAGCGTTCCACCGGATCGCTGACGGAGAAACTTCAGCTTCTCTTCGATGTGACCGCTCGCGGCGGCCTGGCTGATCTCGCGCGCGACGTCGCCGAACTGCTGCGACATCCACCACGCACCGAACACCAAACCTGCGATCGTGAGACCGAGGGAGAGGACGATCGCGCCGGTGCGGCGGAGGAAGGAGCGTTCCAGAAGCCCGACGATCGGCGTGAGCAGGAACGAGAACAGGATCGCCAGCGCGATCGGAACGAGCACCGTCCGGGCGATGTAAAGAATCGCGATGACGATGATCGAGATCGAGAGGATCCGGGTCGTGGACTGGCGCCGGTTCTCGGCGCGCTGGTCGACGACCTCGCCGGCCATCGTCGGCAGACGCCGAACCGACAGGGTCCGGTCAAGCCGGTCAGAATCTTCGTCCTCGGGAAACACGAATGAGTTTACTGCAATGACGGAGCCTCTCCCCGCGCTGAGTCGCAGAGCCTTCTCCCCGCAGCGCGGGGAGAAGGTGGCCGAGGGCCGGATGAGGGGCATTGAAACTACACCCTCACCCGGCGCTTCGCGCCACCCTCTCCCGCTCGCGGGAGAGGGCACTGAACTTATTTTTTCCAGCGCAGGATCGGCTGCCGTGCCGCACGCGTCTCATCGAGCCGGCGGACCGGCGTCGTATGCGGTGCGCCGCGGACCAGCTCGGGCCGCTCCTCGCACTCGCGCGCGATGGCCAGCATCGCGTCGCAGAACGCGTCCAGCTCTTCCTTCGGCTCGCTCTCGGTCGGCTCGATCATCAGAGCGCCGGAAACGATCAGCGGAAAATAGATCGTCGGCGGGTGGAAGCCGTAATCCATCAGACGCTTGGCGATGTCGAGCGTGTGAACTTCGTGCTGCGTCTGGTTCTTGTCGCTGAAAACGACTTCGTGCAGCGACGGTGCATCGTACGGAAGGTAATACGGACCTTTGAGGCGGGCCCGGATGTAATTCGCGTTCAGCACGGCGATCTGCGCGATGCGGCGCAGGCCGGTCGGACCCATCGAGCGCATGTACGTCAACGCGCGGACGAGAACGTTGAAGTTGCCGTTGAACGCGCGCATGCGGCCGATCGAGTCGGGATGCGAGTCGTCGAGATAGAACGTCCCGTCTTCGCGACGCTCGACGGTCGGCGTCGGAAGGAACGGAATGAGTCGATTGGAAACGCCGACAGGACCGGCGCCCGGTCCACCGCCGCCGTGCGGAGTCGAAAACGTTTTGTGAAGATTCGAATGGATGGCGTCGATGCCCATGTCGCCCGGCCGCGCCACCCCGACGAACGCGTTGAGGTTCGCGCCGTCGCAATACAGATAGCCGCCCTTGCGATGGAGGATGTCCGCCATCGCTCTGATCTCCGTCTCGAACACACCGAGCGTGTTCGGCACCGTGATCATCAGCGCCGCGCAATCCTCGGTCACATTTTTTTCGACCACGTCCAGATCGAGCGTGCCGCGATTGTTCGACTTCAGTTCCTTGACCTGGTATCCCGCAAAAGCCGCCGACGCGGGATTCGTCCCGTGCGCGGAATCGGGGATGAGGATGTACTTGCGCGCGTTCCCCGTCTTCGCCAGCGCTTTGTGAATCATGAGGATCGCCGTGAGCTCGCCGTGCGCACCGGCGACCGGCTGCAGCGTCACGCGGGGCATCCCGAAGATTTCCTTCAGCGTCTGTTCGAGCCACCATAGCAACTCGAGATTTCCCTGCACCTGATGATCCGGCTGCAGCGGATGCGATTGCGCGAAACCAGGCGTCCTGGCGATCTCTTCATTGATGCGTGGGTTGTGCTTCATCGTGCAGGAACCAAGCGGATACAAACCGGCATCGATCGACAAATTCAACTTCGACAATCTCGTGAAGTGCCGGATCACATCGACTTCGGACACTTCGACTTCGTCGGCAATCTCGTCGCGTCGAAGGTTCTTTGCGAGGAGCTGATCGAGCGACTGCTCCGGCACGTCGAGCGCCGGCAGCTGATATCCGCAACGACCGGGCCGGGAATGCTCGAAGATCAAGCCCTCGCGATTCTGCGTCGCTCCCCCCTGCGCGGGCGTTTCCGCTTTCGGCTCGAGGACGTCCGTCATCGCCGCCCCCGCGAAATCGCCGCGCTCAACGCGCCGGCGTATTGGTCGAGATGCTCGCGCGTGTGCAACTCCGTTACGGCGACGAGGAATTCGTTGTCGTGGCCTTCGTAGAATTCGCTGAGCGGAATGCCGCCGAGAATTTTCGAGTGTTCGAGCGCGGAAAGGATTTCGGTCGCGGGCAAGGGCGTGCGCACCGCGAACTCGTTGTACACCGGTCCGGAAAACGGAAGCTCCACGCCAGCGATCGCACGCAGTTTCGATCGCAGGTATGCCGTCTTCTGCAGGCAGTGTTCTGCGACTTCACGCAATCCTTTCTTGCCCATCAGCGAGAGGTAAATATTCGCAGCGAGCGCGATGAGCGCCTCGTTCGTGCAGATGTTCGACGTCGCTTTGCCGCGGCGGATGTGCTGCTCGCGCGTCGCCAGGGTCAGCACGTACGCGCGCTTGCCGTCGACGTCGACCGTCTCGCCAACGAGGCGTCCGGGCATGTGTCGCTTCAGCTCGTCTTTCACGACCATGAATCCGACGTACGGACCGCCGTATTGCGGCGGCACGCCCCAGGCCTGACCTTCACCGACGGCGATGGCGAAGCCATGCGCACCCGGCGGATTCAAAATGCCCAGCGACGTCGCTTCGGTGATCACCGCGATTTTCGTCACGTCCTTGATCGTGGAGATGGCGTCGTAGTCTTCGACGACGCCGATCGCGTTCGGCGACTGGACCGCGATCGCAAACGAATCACGCCCAGCGCTGCGTAGCGCGTCGAGGTCGATCCGTCCGTCGGGCTTCCAGCCCACTTCCACGATCTCGATGCCGAGGTTCTGGACGTACGTGCGGACCGTGGCGGTGTATTGAGGGTGAACGCTCTTCGCGATGACGACGCGCTTCTTTCCCTTGCCGACACGCTCCGCCAGCATCACCGCCTCGCACAACGCGGTCGACCCGTCGTACATCGACGCGTTAGCGACATCGAGTCCCGTCAACATGCACTGATGCGTCTGATACTCGAAGATCGACTGCAGCGTCCCCTGCGAGACTTCGGGCTGATACGGCGTGTACGCGGTCAGGAACTCCGCGCGCAGAAGAAGCTGATCGATGCAGGCCGGCTGATAGTGCGAATACGCGCCGCCGCCGAGGAACGAGAGGTGGTCCGCGCCGGTCTTGTTGCGGGCGGCCAGACTACGAAACCAGCGCCGCGATTCGATCTCGGACCACGGCCCGGGGATGTCGAGCAGGCGATCGAGTTTGACGTCAGCTGGGATCGTGTCGAACAGCCGGTCGATCGAGTCGACGCCGATGACGCGCAACATCTCCGGCACGTCGGCCGAAGAGTTGGGGATGAAGCGATGCGAATTTTTCGGATCTGCGGGGTCGGGGAGATTTGACATAGGCCTCAGGCCCTAGGCCCTAGGCCCTAGGCCCTAACTCCTAGGGCCTGGGGCCTTGCGCCCAGGGCCTACTTTCCGGATTCCTTCTGCACGAACTCTTCGTACTCTTCGGCGCTCATCAGCTCGTCGACCTCGGTCGGGTCAGCGAGCTTGATGCGGACCATCCAACCGTCGCCCCATGGGTCCGTATTCACGAGCTCGGGTTTGTCAGCGAGCGCCTCGTTCACTTCGACGACTTCTCCGCCGACGGGCGCGAAGAGCTCGGAGACGGCTTTGACGGACTCGATGCTTCCGAGCTCGTCGCCCATCTCCAGCTGCGCACCGACCTGCGGCAGCTCGACGAAGACGACGTCGCCAAGCTCTTTCTGTGCGTACTCGGTGATGCCGATCGTGCCGATGTCGCCCTCGACGTGCACGTACTCGTGACTCCTGGCGTACCGGTTGTCTTCGGGAGTGTTCGCCATCGTCGATGCTCCTTTATTTGGCCCGTTTGTAGAACGGCGTCGGGACGACACGGGCCCGGGTCTCTTTTCCGCGGATGAGAACTGTGAACTCGGAGCCCTGGGCCGATTTGTCGAGCGGAAGATACGCGAGACCGATCGCCTTTTTCAATGTCGGCGAATGCGTGCCGCTCGTGACCACGCCGATCTCGTCCTTTCCATCGACGATTCGGTATCCATGGCGGGCGATGCCGCGGTCGATCATCTCGAAGCCGACGAGCTTCCGCTTCAACCCTTCATTCTTCTCGCGTTCCAGGACATCGCGGCCCACGAAGTCGCCCTTCTCGAGCTTCACGATCCATCCCAGGTCGGCTTCGAGCGGCGTCGTCGAGTCATCGATGTCGTTCCCGTAGAGCGCCATCTTCGCCTCGAGGCGCAGCGTGTCGCGGGCGCCCAGGCCGCAGGCTTTGGCGCCGGCATCGAGGAGCTTGCGCATGATGCGCGGCCCTTCTTTCGGCGCAACGTAGATCTCGAACCCGTCTTCACCGGTGTAGCCGGTCCTGGATACGAGTGCTGGCACTCCGTCGACTTTGCCGTGCGCGAATCGGTAGTACTTCATCGGGCCGAGTTTCACGTCCGTCATCGGCTGCAGGATGCGCTCCGATTCCGGACCCTGGAGCGCGAGCTGCGCGTAGTCGGCGCTGACGTTCTTCACTTCGACGTCCATGCCTTTCGCCGACTTCGCCAGCCATTCGTAATCTTTGTCCGTGTTCGATGCGTTCACGACCACGAAGTAATCTTCGGAGCCGTTGCGATAGATGAGGATGTCGTCGACGAAGCCGGCCGTCGGATAAAGAAGTCCGTTGTACTGCGCGCGGCCGTCATCGAGTTTGCTGACGTCGTTGCACGTCGACTTCTGCAGGAGGTCGAGCGCTTGCCGGCCTTTGACCGTCACCTCGCCCATATGCGAGACGTCGAACAGCCCGGCCTTCGTTCGCACGGCCTCGTGCTCGTCGAGAATGCCCGTGAATTGCACCGGCAATTCCCAGCCGCCGAAGTCGACCATCTTCCCGCCCAGGTCCTTTTCAACCTGGTTGAGAGGGGTCTTTTTCAGCGGGGCGTCGGCCATGGGCTCCTCCGGAGGACGCGTAAGCTAACATAACTCGGAGCGAGAGAGCGCGGAGGGCGGGCGGTTGAAGAACGAGATCGGTGATTTCCTCGACTATCTAACCTACGAGAGAAACGTCTCCATCAACACAGTTTCCGCGTACCGCACCGACCTCGAATCGTTCGTCTCTTTCCTCTGCAACGACTACTTGACGCTCGGCCGGGACCAGCTCGACTTCCGCAAGGTCGACAACCTGACGATCCGCGCCTACCTCGCACATCTCGCGCGCCGGAAACTGTCGCGGTCGTCGATCGCACGCCATCTGTCCGCGATGCGGACGTTTTTTCGCCATCTGATGCGAGAGGGCGCCGTCGACGCGAACCCGGCTCGTGTCGTGGCGACGCCGAAGCGCGAGAAATATCTGCCGTCGGTTCTGCAACCTGCCGAAGTTACGCTGCTCCTGGAGCAACCCGACGTGTCGACGCCGCTCGGCCTGCGCGATCAGGCGTTTCTCGAATTGCTGTACGCATCGGGCCTTCGCATCGGCGAGCTGGTCGGGATCGATCTCGACGACATCGAGATTCGGGCGAAGCTCGTCAAGGTTCGCGGCAAAGGCGCGAAGGAGCGCATCGTTCCGTTCGGATCGAAGGCCGAGCAGGCCGTTCGGGCGTACCTTCCGACGCGTCAAGCCGCTCCCGACGAGGAGGCGCTGTTCGTCAACTACCGTGGGGAGCGCATTACCGCTCGCAGCGTTCGCCGCCTCTTCGACAAATACGTACGCGCCGCCGCGCTTCGGGCCGGCATCTCACCGCATACGCTTCGCCACTCGTTCGCGACGCACCTCCTCAACGCCGGCGCCGACCTCCGCGGCATCCAGGAGCTCCTCGGACACGCCTCTCTATCGACCACACAGAAGTACACGCACTTAAATGATGGAGAGTTGTTGAAGGTGTACAAAAAGTCGCATCCCCGCGCTTAAAACAGAGCGCAGAGGGCGGAGCGCAGAGCGCAGGGCCTCTTTTTTCCTGCGCTCCGCGCTCTGCGCTCTGCGCTCTGTTTTAAGCGACCTATAATCAGCAGACAAATCCATGATCCGCGCGATCGTCCATCAGGGTTCGGTCGGCCAGACGATCGAGTACTTCGCAGTCGTCGCCGGGCCTGACGTTGACCGCCGATTTTTCTTCGAGCAGCTCAACTCCCCGCGCGGCAACATCGTGCGTTACTTCGGCGGCGGCAACGAGATCGTCCTCAACCCCGAAGGCGTCCGCTTTCACGGCAATGGCGGGATCTTCGGCGAGTACATGTTCGGCGGACACTTCCCCGTCGGCGACCTGCTCAACGATGAAGTCGTCAACCGTCTCGTGCTTTACGGCGCCACTGCCGACGCGAAGAGTCACGAGCTGAAGTTCACGTACAACACCGACGGCTTCGAGACGTACGACAACCTCTTCCTGCAGGGCAACGCCGTCGCGAACTACTTTTTCTTCATCGACGACCGCAAGCGCTTCCCGGACATTACCGATCGACAGGCGGAAACGCTGCGCAAAGCGGGCAAGCTCCTGAAACGCTCGCGCCGCGTCGGCAATGGAAATTTCATCGCGCTCGCACACGAGATCCTTGAGGGACTCGAGGAAGACGGAAGCACGCTCGTGATTCTGCGCGTCATCCATCGCGCCAACCAGCGTTTCTACGAGACGATCAAACAGGCATACGCGTCCAATCGTTCGCTGACCGAGGTGGCCGGGTCGTATCCGGATGTGGACGAGATCGGACGGGTCGAGACGTATCAGCGCGAGCGCGTCCAGATCGACATCATCTACCACGACCCGAACAACCAGGAGCTGATCGACGAGTACAAACGCATCCTGGCGTCGTGCAACGGCGCGCTGATCAATCCGTCGGCGCGCGCGCGGCTGATGCGCATCCGCACGCTGTCGCTCCGCAACAAAGTGCCGTTGTCGATCTTCGACACGCTCGAAGAAATCCTGCTGCAGGAAGCGCAGGTCGACGCCGGCGCCGCCGAACCCGCCTACATCCAGTCCACCCGCGAAATCCTCGGCGGCTTTCTCCTCGGAAAAAACATCAGCCGCAAGCTCTCATCGCTGGACATGGTGCAGCTGATGGAGAACAAGCAGCGCGCGGCGGCGAATCGCGATCAGACGTTCGAAGAGCTGCTGCTCGACACCGGACGGCAGATCGATGAGATCGCGCGCACCGACGAAGACGTCGACCGCCTGGAATCGTTCGGCGAGCTGGTCACGCTGTTCGATCGCATCGATCACACGACGACGCTCATCAACAAGCTCGCGTTCATGGACGACGTGGAGCTGACGCAGGAACAGGTCCGATCGCTCATCGGCAACATGCAGATTTTCGAGAAACTGCGGCGTGGTCTGTTCCAGCAGCTGTTCATCGACCCGATCGTCTCGAACGAATACGCCCTGTCCTACGGAAAGAAAAAACTCTACGCCCTGACCCTCGGCCTGATCTCGATCGAGAACAACGAGATGTCGATCGCCGACGTCACGCAATCGATCAAGCTGATCAACGGCAGCGAGCGGGCATACTTCGCCGTTTACAACATCGCGCGGCGGCGCATGGCCAACTTCTACCTCGAGCTGAACACGGCCGAGGGGCGCGACACGTTCCGGCGTGAGATCAAGGCGGAGATTTCGCAGAACGAGGAGCTGCGCGAGCTGCAGGACGCGATCACGGAGTCGCTCCTGGAAGAAGTCATCACGAAGATCCGGCTCGAAGCGTTCTACATCAATCAACTGCTGCCGAGGATCATCGAGGAGCAGGATGCGAAGCTGCGGAGCGATTTTCTGTCGAACTCCGGGCTCGACCTGTTCCAGATCGAAGAGCTCGAGACCGAGTACTTCGAGATGCGCTCGTTCCCGGCAGAGCTACTCGATTCCGTCCGGCGCAGCGAGTCGGCACCGGTAACCGGTAACCGGTAACCGGCAACTCAGTCATGAACCGCCTCGCGCAGGAAACGTCGCCCTATCTTCTCCAGCACGCGCACAACCCCGTCGACTGGTACCCGTGGGGCGACGAGGCGTTCGCGAAAGCGCGCTCGGAAGACAAGCCCGTTTTTCTGTCGATCGGATACTCGGCGTGCCACTGGTGCCACGTCATGGAACGCGAGTCGTTCGAGAACGATGCAATCGCGGAGCTCCTGAACCGTGAATTTGTGTCGATCAAAGTCGATCGCGAGGAACGTCCGGACGTCGACTCGATTTACATGCAGGCCGTGCAGATGATGACCGGCCACGGCGGCTGGCCGATGTCGATGTTCCTCACGCCCGACGGAAAACCGTTCTATGCGGGCACGTACTTTCCGCCGGACGACCGTCACGGCATGCCCGGATTCCGGCGCGTGCTGATGCACATCGTCGATGCCTACCGTTCGCGCCGAAGCGACGTCGAAGAAGCGTCGCATGAAGTGCAGCAGGCGATCTCGCAGTCGATGCAGTTGCGCCCCGGCGCGAACGTCGTCGATCGCGTCGCGCTCGATGAGGCCGCGGCACGGATCGCCGGCGCGTATGACCGCGTCAACGGAGGATTCGGCGCGGCGCCGAAGTT
>DASVHS010000572.1:0-1598 GCA_036382495.1 Thermoanaerobaculia bacterium
GGACCTTCACCGCGGCCAGCAACTCGCGCGCCCCGGCACATTGCGACCGTCGCAGGTCATCACCGCTCGTCTCGATCTGCTCGCCGACGCGAAACCGCTCAAAGAGCAAACACGCATCCGCTTCCACCACCTCGCCGCCGAGCTCCTCGGCAACGTGCGCTTCGTCGATGAGACACCGGGCGAGTTGAAGCCGGGAAAGAGCGCGTACGTGCAGATCCGGCTCGAATCGCCTGTCGTTGCAATCGCCGGCGATCGCTTCGTCGTTCGCCGCTACTCTCCGGCAATCACAATCGGCGGAGGCGTTGTCCTCGATACCCATCTGCCGAAACTGAGTCGCGGAACACGCGGCGAGATTCTGGAGACGCTGGCGTCGGGCTCACTTCGCGAACGCGTCGAGCTCATGGCGAAGATGGAAGGGCTGCGTGCTCTCACGATCGAGTCGGTCCAGGCGAGAACCGGAATCACGATCACCACGCTGCGCAAAGAATTGAAAGATCTGCCCCAACTGGCATCGGTCGCTGACGGACGATGGCTGCATCGCGATGCAATCGCCGACTTCCGCCGCCGCTCGATGGAGTTCCTCGACGATTATTTCAAGACAAACAAGATGGCGATGAACGTGCCGAAGGGCGAGTTCGTGCAGAAGCTTCTGCCGTACGGCGCCGATCCGGCGGTCATCAACTACGTCCTGCAGGATCTTGCGAAGGAGAGGATCGCGACCGTCCAGGGCGACGCGCTCGACATTCCCGGCCGCTCGAAATCTCTCGGCGGATCCGAGGGCGAGCTGGCGCGCGCCATCGAGAAGAGGTTCGCGGATGCGGGACTGCAACCGCCACCCGTCTCCGAGCTGATCAAGACGATGACGCACAAGCCGAAGATGATCGAAGGCGTGATCGGATTTCTCGTGAAGCAGGGCACGCTCGTCCGTCTTGCCGAGGGTGTCTACGTGCATCGGACGACGATCGCCTCGGCGCGCGATGCGATGTCGCAAAAGAAGGGACAGACGATCGACGTCGGTCAGTTCAAGGAGCTGTTCGGTCTCTCGCGCAAAATCGCGATCCCCCTGCTCGAGTTCTTCGATCGCGAAGGCGTGACGAAGCGTCAGGGCGACGTGCGGCACGTGCTCTAAGACGATTTTGTCGTCGTGCTCTTTTTCGTCTTCGCTGGAGCTGGAGCCTTCTTAGCCGGCGCCTTTTTCGTCGCTGCCTTTTTGATAGGCGGTTTCTTCGTAACGGCCGGCTTCTTTTTTTGCAGAGGCGGAGGCTTTGGCGGCCCCATGGTTTCTGTGTGGACGCTGGGTTCAGCCGGCGCCTTCGCAGTCGTCGTTGGAACGGTCGCGATAAAAATGGTCGCGGTCGGAACAGTCGTCGTCGGAACGGTCGTCGTGACAAGGGTCGACGTCGGAACCGCGGGCGGTGGCACAACCGGCTTCGGAACCGGCCGCGCAGCAGGCTCCACCTCGCTATACGTCTCCGGGATGTCGAGCAGCGACGCTGCGACGTTTTTCCGCTCGATGCTGACGACGTCGCGGTCGACGACGATCTTCGTGTTCGCGTACGGCAATTCCGCGTGGTCGGCGAGCGGAAATCCGCGCAGGG
>DASVHS010000573.1:0-3294 GCA_036382495.1 Thermoanaerobaculia bacterium
TTGTCGTGGCTCTGGATGGCGTTCAGGATCCGGGAAATGTTGGGACGATTGTTCGACTCGCTGCGGCGTTTGACTGCGCGGGTGTTTTGCTTTTGCCCGGCTCTGCCGACGCTTACTCGCCGAAAGCGATTCGGGCTTCGGTCGGCGCGGTGTTATCCGTCCCGATCGCGAACGCGACGGCGGCGGATCTGATCCGTTCCGGTTTGCCGATGTTTGCAGCGGATGCGCGCGGCGGTTCGGCGTCATCGGTGCCCGCGGACGCGATCATCGTGTTCGGCAGCGAGGGCCGCGGCGTATCGGACGAGATTCACTCCCACTCCACGCCGATCGCGATTCCGATCTCGCCGCGCGTCGAGTCGCTCAACGTCGCAGCGTCCGCGGCGATCCTGCTGGCGAAGACTTACGAGGTGCGGCGTGGCCGGTAAGCTGCTCATCGTCGGCACGCCGATCGGTAATCTGTCCGACTTTTCGCCGCGCGCGATCGACGCGCTCAAGTCCGCCGACATCATCCTCTGCGAGGACACGCGCCATACGCGCAAGCTGCTCACGCACTACGGAATCGAAACGCCGACGGAGAGCTATCACGAGCACAACGAGGACGACAAAGCGCCGCGGCTGATCGAGCGTCTCGAAAGCGGAGCGACGCTCGCGCTGGTCAGCGATGCCGGAATGCCCGTCGTCTCCGATCCCGGCTACCGCGTCGTCCGCCTCGCGCGCGAGCATGGAATCGCGGTCGTGCCGATCCCCGGCCCGTTCGCCGGCGTCCTCGCGCTCGTCGCCAGCGGCCTACCGCCCCTCCCCTTCACGTTCCTCGGCTTCACGCCGCATCGCGAAGGACAGCGCCGCGACTTCTATCGCCGCGCCGCGGAGTTTGGACACACGGTCGTGATCTACGAGTCGCCGGAACGCGTGATCACGTCGCTCGAAGACGCGCGCGCGTCGTTCGGAAACGCGGAAATCACCGTTGCGCGCGAGCTCACGAAAATGCACGAGGAGATCCTCGGCGGGACGATCGATTCGGTGCTCGAATCGCTTCGCTCGCGCGACAGCGTCAAAGGCGAGATCACCATCATCCTCGGCGCCGCGATCGTCGAAGCGGTCGAAACCTCGAAAGAGGATGTCGTCAAAGAGTTCGCACGGCTGCGCGATTCGGGGATGCGGCGCAACGACGCGGTCAAAGCCGTCGCCGAGAAATTCGGCATGCGCAAGAACGACGTCTACAAGATGCTGCTGGATTAGCCGCGCAGGACGGCGCGGGCGAATTTCGCGAAGTAGTCGACGCCGCTCACGAGCGCGAACAGCATCACGACCCACAGCGCGATGTTGCCGATGAACAGGAACTCGCCGAGCTCGTGGCCGAGGATGAGGAGCGACACGGCAACGACTTCGGAGACCATTTTGCTTTTCCCGAGCGGCGACGCGGCGATCGTCACGCCCTGCTGTGCTGCGATCGCGCGAAGGCCGGACACGGCGAACTCACGGCCGATGATGATCACGACCATCCACGCTTTCGCGTACTGAAGCTCGACGAGCGAGATGAACGCGGCCGACATCAGAAGCTTGTCCGCGATCGGATCGAGCAACACGCCGAGGCGGGTGATCTGGTTGCGGCGACGGGCGATGAAACCGTCGAAGAAGTCGGTGATCGCGGCGACGAGGAAGATCGCCAGGCCGGCGTATTCGCGGCCCGAAAACTTCGTGAGGAGAACGACCACGAGGAACGGGACGAGGAAGATGCGGAACAGCGTCAGCGAATTGGGGAGGTTCCAGATCTCATTGGACAGCTTCTCAGGCCGGAGCACGAGAAGGTTGGGAGCCGCTTCCGTCGGAGGGGCAGGTGACATCGAGGTCTCGCGATCGTTCGCTGACCCAGAATAGTCGTTTCGATCCGGCGGGGGAAGCATCGTCCCTCTCTGGAATAGCCGAACGTGCGGTTGACATTCCATCAGCGGCATCTAGAATCACGATCCCACCGCAGTCAGCAGTCGCGAAAGTGGCGGAATTGGTAGACGCGCAGGTCTCAGAAGCCTGTGATCTTTCGATCATGGGGGTTCGATTCCCCCCTTTCGCACCAACTTTCTTCCCGATCGGTAACGGTTCGCTTGCCTTCGCGGCGTAGGCTCCTCTCGTGCGTCGCGTGATTCCTCTCCTTCTCTTTCTGATCGCCTCGGGTGCGAGCGCGGCCGAGAGCGGCGGTGCCCCACCGAAAGTCGTCGATGGGATTGCGTGCGCTGCGGATCCGTCGATCACCTACGCGTACTACCTTCCCTCGCGTTACACGACTGCGCAACGCTGGCCGATCGTGTTCGTGTTCGATCCGCGCAAACGCGGCGCCGTGGCCGCGGAGCTGTTCCGCGAGACGGCCGAGCGCTATGGGTGGATCGTCGTCAGCTCGAACAACACGGAGAGTGACGCCGATGCGAAACCGAGCGTGCACGCGATCCAGACGATGCTGCCCGACGCGCAGAAACGCTTCTCCGTCGACACGAAACGCATCTACCTCGCCGGCTTTTCCGGGACGGCGATCATCGCCTGGGCCGTGGCCGAGGTGACGAAGAGTGTGGCCGGCGTGATCGGATGCAGCGGACGGCCGTTGCCGGATCCGAACTTCCACGTGCCGTTCGCGTGGTTCGGCACGGCGGGCGATCAGGATTTCAATTACATCGAGACGATGCAGATCGATCGCGGAATCGCTGCCGCGCACGGCGTGCATCGTATGGAGAACTTCGAGGGCACTCATCGCTGGGCGCCCGAGGAGGTTTTGCGGCGCGGGATCGAGTGGATGGAAGTACTGGCCATGAAAGCGGGCACGAGACCGCGCGACGATGCGTTCGTGAAGACGGCGTTCGATGACGATCTGGCTCTGGCCCGGGCGGAACACGAGCCGCTCGCCGCCGTTCGAAGTTACGAAACGATCGTTCGGACGTTTGACGGCCTCGTCTCCGTCGACGAGCCACGTCGTCTCGCCGCCGAGCTGCGCGCCGCGCCCGCCTATGCGCAAGCCGAGAAGGAAGAGAAGCACGCCGAAGAATTCGAGCTCTCGTCTCGAGTCTCGATGGGACGCGTCATCCAGGCCTTCATTCAGAGCATGGAAATTCCGATGGCGGGAAGCCTCGCCCACGACCTTCAGATCACATCGCTGAAACGACTGGCCAGCAAAGGCTCGTACGAAGGACTCGCAGCGCAGCGTGTCCTCGAAGGAATCCACGCGCAGACGGGCTTCTACGCGGCGCGAGAGGTCACCGGCCAGAAACTCTCGGTGCTCAAAGCGGTCTCGGCCATGATTCGCTGACG
>DASVHS010000574.1:0-3964 GCA_036382495.1 Thermoanaerobaculia bacterium
GGAACGGCGTCTTGACGCGCGTGTTGCCGTTGAAGCCGAGCGCGTCGACGCGCAGAGTGTCGATCGTCACGAGGATGACGTCGCGGGGGGCTGTGGCCTGCGGCGATGGCGATTCTCTTCGCGCGCATGCGACAAGCAGCAAAGTGGCTGCCGCGAACGCAAGGACCTCTTTCACAGTGCCGGAATGTATCACCGCAGTTGCGCGGCTCTCGCGCGCCAGTACCGCGCACCGTTTGCGTCGCCGACGACGCGCAATGTCTCCGAGATCATCCGGAACGTTGGCGCGGTCGGCGATTCTCTGGCGAGCGCGAGCACGAGCTGCGTCCCTTCGCTGGTGCGCCCTTGCGCGACGAGCAGGACGATGAGCGAGCGATACGCGTCGACGTCTCCGGGAAACGCGCGGATTTCTTCGCGGAACGCCGCTTCGGCGTCGGCCTCGCGAGCGACGCGCGCCATGGCGTCGCCGCGAAGCGTGTAGAGACCTATCATCGGTCGGGCAGGCGCCTTCTGCATCCGTGCGAGAAGCTCGTCCGTCGTGCGGATTGCGCCGGCGAAGTCGCCGCGCCTCTGTTGCACGCGCGCGAGCGTGTACAACGCCGCGTTCGTTTCGCCGGGCTGGTGCACCGCGGCATTCGCTTCCGACTCCGCTTTCGCGAGATCGCCGCGGACGAGCGCGATGCGCGCGAGGATCTCGTGTGCCTTGACCGGATCGGTCTTCACCGCGAGCTCCGCGTGCTTCTCCGCGCCGTCGAGATCGCCGGCGATCAGCATCTCGTTCGCGAGATCCGCGGCGAGATACGACGCGTTCGGATTCCGCCGCAGCGCTTCTCTCCCTGACTCGATCGCCTCCTTCGTCCGTCCGAGCCGGAACAGGACTTTGGAACGGACGTCCCAGAGGTCGACGATGTTCGCGTCTTGCTCGAGAATGCGATCGAACGCCGCAAGCGCCTCCGCGTCGTGACGTTGTTGATAGAGACGAAACGCTTCCTGCAGTTCGCGGAACACGCCGATCTTGTCCTTCGGATCGGCGAGCGACGCAGTGGATGTGTCGGAGCCCGCGCCGATGTATCCGAGCGCGGCGAGCTTCTCCGCCTCTTCCTGCGAGACCGGCGAAGGCGCCGCCGGCTCGCGCTCGAACGATTTGATCGCTTCGCGCAGTGCCACCGAGCGCCGGCGCTGCTCTTCGATCAGATTCTTCTGTTCGCGGGGATCGCTCTTGATGTCGTAAAGCTCGTCGCGCGGCGCATCGATGAAATGCTCGTCGCCATCCACGAGCGAATGGAGGTCGCTCCACCCGAAATGAAAACGCGGATAGTACGTCTCGCTGTAAATCGCGCGGTGCGGGATTTTCGCCGCGGACAGGAGAGGAATGCCGTCGAGCTTCGATGCTGCGTCGAGGCCGAGGATGTTGAGGATCGTCGGTGTGACGTCTTCGAGGCCGGCGGCATCGGTGATGGTCTCTCCGGCGCGCGCGTTCGCCGGTAACTTGATCATCATCGGGACGGAAATCGATTCGCGATACAGGAAGATCCCGTGCTCTTCCTCGCCGTGATCGCCGAGCCCTTCGCCGTGATCGGAAACGAACACGATGAGCGCGCGATCGTAGATGTCCTGCTGCTTCAGAAACTCCAGGAAGCCGCCGACGATCGAGTCGGTGTAGGCGATCTCACCGTCGTACTTCGATGCGTAGCGGCTGAAAAACGGCTCCGGCGGATCGTATGGCGCGTGCGGCTCGTACAAGTGGAGGAAGTAGAAAAACGGTTTCTTGCCGTGCGTGCCGATCCACTGCTGCGCGATCGCCGTCGTCTCGACGCCGCGCCGTTGTACGGCTCCGAGGGCCTTCTCCTGCGCACCGCGCTCGATCTCGTCGTCGTAGACATCGAATCCGTTGTTAATGCCGGTCGCGCTGCGCAAGATGTACGCGGAGACCGCCGCGGCCGTCGCGTAGCCGTGCGCGCGCAGGATCGAGGCGATCGTGAATGTCTTCGGAGACACACGAAACCCGGTGTTGTCGCGGACACCGTGTCCGGCAGGCAGCAGGCCCGTGAGCATCGTCGTGTGCGACGGCAGCGTCAGCGGCGAATGGCTCCAGGCCCGTTGAAACAGGACGGCGTCTTTGCGGAATGCGTCGAGTGCAGGAGTGGCGATGCCGCGATATCCGTATGCCGGGAGGTGATCGGAACGCAGCGTGTCAACAGAGATCAGGATGACCGCAGGAGGTTTTTCCTCGCGCCGGCAGGTGACGGGCAACGCAACGGCGAGGAGAACTAGAAGAACGCGGGACCGCATGAAAAGGGCGGACAGAATATCTGTCCGCCCTGGAATGACAAAACGTCAGAACGAAACGCGCGCGCCGAGGCGCCAGACGCGGGGGCTCTCGAGGTCCACGATGTGGTTGTTCTGCGGATCGGCACCGTTGGCGACGAACAGTCGATTGTCACGCCACAACACGGTGCGCTGGTTCGTCGCGTTGAACAGATCGAGCGAGATGTTCAGACGCGCCGCGCTCGTCATTGCGAAGTCGTGAGCGAGGCGCAGATCGACGTTAAACAGATCAGGGAGTCGATTCGAACTGAACTCAGGAACCACCATGACGTTCCGGTTGCCCGATCCGTCGATCGCCGCATTCACGCGCCGGTAGAACGGCTGGATGTAACCCTGACGTCCCACGATCGCTGTCCCGAACTTGAATCCAAGCGGCAGATCGACCGCACTGTTCACCGAGTACGCCCACTTCGAGTTGATGTAGCCGTCGAGACCGTTGCCCGACGCGACCTGCGCGCCATTGCATACTGAGCAACTGTCGCCCTCGACGAGTGGCGTCGGGCTCTGGATCGCGTTCGGACCGACATGCTGCTTCCAGTCCATGATCGTCACGTTGCCTCGGAGCATCCAGCGGTGAGTCATGCGCTTCGTCGCGGTCAGTTCGAGGCCGTTGTACGACTGGTAATAATCGGGCCGGTTTCCAGTGACGAAGTTGACCGGCGCCGCGATGCCTGACTTGAGTTTGTACCAGGGAACCGAATACGGGGTGCCGTCAGGCAGCGTTCCCGTGGTCGTGCCGCCGACGACGTAGTCGGCCGCTGTGTAGAAGTCGTTCGCGCCGCGCGTCTTCTCGTAGCGATCCCACAAAAGATTCGTGCGCTTCCGATACGAGTAGTTCGCGCCGACCGCGAAGCCCGCACCGATCTCGTGATCGAAACCGAGAACGAATTCGTCGGTCGTGGGCGGCTTCATGTTGTAGTCGAGCCGCCCTGGCGAGTAACCAGCTCCGGGATTGTTCGGATCGATGTTCTTGAACGAATACAACCCGCTCTTGAAGTCGATCTCGTTTCGCTGGATCGTCTTGTCGCCGTTCAGGTCATCCCAGTAGTAATAGAGGTACTGCACCCGATAGAACGGATTGCTCGATCCGGCGTCGCTCGACCCGAGCTGGTCGAGATACTTGCTGTAGCTCGCGCGGATCAGCGACTTCTTCTGTTCGCCGATCGCCCACGTCGCGCCGATGCGCGGCGCGATGCCGTTCCACTTCAACCATTGCGTGTCGCCGGCGTAGTGAACGGCGGGCAGTAGATCGGGCACGACAGGATTCGCCGGAACGTCGCTCTCGAAATTCTTCGCGCGCTGCATGTCCCAGCGCAGACCGCCCGTCAGCGTCACATTACCGAGGACGACGGTGTCGCCCAGGTAGGTGTCGTAGTACTTGGAACCGAAGTGAGGAATCGCCGGGCGAGTCAGCGCCGCGAGCGCATAACCGTCATAGAAGTTCCCGAAGTTTCCGCTGCCCGCGTACACGGTCGCGGACTGCACCGGCGTATCGCGATATCCGAATCCGAACTTCAGCTCGTGACTGATGTTTCCCGTCTTCACGAAGTCCGAACCGTCGACGCGCGCGTTCGTCTGCGGCACGTTCTGATGGAAGAAGCGATACGTACGGTGCCAGCCATCGTCGACTGTCCAATAC
>DASVHS010000575.1:0-7937 GCA_036382495.1 Thermoanaerobaculia bacterium
ACAGCGAAGCCGATCGATGTGACGGTCGAGCAGTCGTCCTTCGCGGGAACGTTCCACATCGACTACCGCGGAGGCGAGCAGTTCCCGCATCTGCAGCGGATCGACGGAAGACCGGATTTGCTGAGCGAGATCATGCGCCCGCATGCCCGTGTCATCCTGAGCGCCGCAGAGCGCGAGGGATCTGGGAGGGGGAACGGTTCCACCACCCAGATTCCTCGCCGTCTTCGCGGCTCGGAATGACAACTAATCCGCGTATCTCGCTGCGGCCAGATCGACGATCGCCTTGATCGTCTCGCTGTACGTGCGGTCGCTTCCGCGCGCGGCCATCGCGAATTCCGCGCCGCGCGAGAGCCACGGGTTCGGATTCGCCTCGATCACGTAAATCGTTCCGTCTTTCGACAGTCGCATGTCGATGCGGCCGTAGTCGCGTAGCTTCAGCGCGCGATACGTCGTCTTCGCCGCTTCCTGCAGACGCTTCGTCGTCTCTTCGTCGAGATCTTCGGCAAGCGCCGACTTCGTCAAGCGATACGCCTCGCTGTCGCGATCGAACTTCACTTCGCGTCCTGCGATTTTCGGAGTGTCAGCGGGCAGCTTCGACAGATCGAGCTCGACGAGCGGCAAGGCCTCCGGCGGATCGTTGCCCAGAACAGCGGCGTAGATCTCGCGACCTTCGATGTATTCCTCGACCAGCACGGGCACGTCCTCGAATTGTTCTTGCAGGTCGTGGATGCGCTCCATCAACTCCTTGACCGAATCCACCACCGAATCATTCGATATGCCGATCGACCCATCCTCGGATACGGGCTTCACGATGAGCGGGAACTTGATGTCGTGCGCGTAGTCGACGCGGCCGCGATGCACGACCATCGAGAACGGCGTCTGCAGCCCATGGAACTCGATGATCTTCTTCGCGAGCGATTTGTCCTGCGCGAGCAGCAGGCCGTGTGGACCGGAGCCCGTGTACTTCACGCCGATCAACTCGAGGAACGCGGGGATGTGCAGGTCCTTGCTGTCGTCGCCGCCGTACGAGTCGACGAGGTTGAAGATCAGATCGGAATCGCTTTTAGCGATACCGAACAGCGTGTTGTCGCGGCCATCGAGCTCGATGTACTTCGGCTCGTGCTCGAGTTTCTCGAGCGCCTCGAAAATCTGTTCGCGATCGAGCTTCGGACGCTTGCGACGTTTCCGCCCCGAGGCGATGTCCGCGTTTTCGCCCGGATATTCTTCCGTGTCGTCGCGGTATTCGTAGAGGACGCCGATCTTCATGGCTGCGTCGCTTTTCTCCTCAGACGCCGTGCGGTGAAGAAGTTCATCGCCAGCGTGGTGATGTACACGGTCAGCTCGACAACCTGTTCCCGTTCATTCGACGAATCGGCGACGAGACCCAGCTCGTCGACCTTGTTTCCGATCGCTTCCACCAATGTTTTCACCAATGATCGTCGCACGCCTGTCCAGTAACTGACCTTGTCGACGATGTCTTTGCGGTGTTCCGTGATCAATTCTCCCGCTTTTTTCTGCCGCTCGACGGGAATGTCTTCAACGTGTTTGAAGATGTCATCGAGGTCGACGTCGAGCGCGAGGTCGCCGATCGCCTTCGACTCGTCGCGCGAATGCTCGCGATAAAAGTCCTCGATCGTCTCCTCCATGTCCTCGACCGTGAAATCGGTTTCGCCGAGGGGACGGATAGGAGGTTTGTCGCCGAGGTCGTGGCCGATGCGTTCGACGTAGCGCAGCTTCTTCATCGCCGGCCAGTCCTTGTACTTCTCGCGCCACTTCGAGCGCGGCGTCAGCCACACTGCGAATGTTTCGGCGAAATCCTCGTCGGGATGTTTCTGCGCGTACCAGCCGGCGATGTGCCGCACGAAGTTCCGCGAGAACGGGACGTAGCTGTAGTGGTCGCGATAGGGACGGCGGAACGGACCGAAGACCTCGCGCCATTCGTCGGTGTTGTAAAGCTCGTACGCGTAGTTGAACGCGTGGCCGGCTTCGTGGCGCATGTACATCATGATCTCGCGCTCGTTCTCGATGTCGTTGACCGCGCTCTCGATCGCGCCGAGGCGTGGGTCCGCGAGATAGAACGGAACACCGATCACGGGTTCTTCGGACGGACAACCCCATTCGCTGGTGAGGTAGAACGCGGGGCGGAAGTGTTTGAGCCCCTTCGCGTCGAGCTCTTTGAACAGCTGCTCCACGTAGCGCTCGATCTGCGAGCCCTCGAGCTTCAGCCCCAGTTCCTTGATGGGAACGGGCAGCAGCTCCTGGACTTCACCGGGGGTCTTTTCGAAGACCATTCGGGGGAGTCTATGTCAGCGCCGGGTGCGAGCCCCTCATCGGCCTTCGGCTCTGGCTAGATGAGCCCTCTCCCGCTTGCGGGAGAGGGTGGCCGAAAGCCGGGTGAGGGTAACGACATCACCTATTTACTTCAGCTCCGGAATCCTCCCGGGTGTCCACGGCGCGCCCAGCACATTCATCTGATTCTCGACAGCTGCCAGATCGGTCATCACTTTCCGCAAACGCGAAAGGACATCCTGAGCTTGCTGCTGAGCCAGCGCCAGCGACTGGCGATGCGTCGCGGTCGGCGCCGAGGTGGTCGTGAAGCCGTTGACGGCGATGTTGACGCGGTCGAGCAGCGATGGCGGGAACGGTTCGTTGTGTGAGCGCAACACCGGATCGCCGCTGATCTGATCGTTGATGTCGTGCAGCGCGGCGTCGACGGCATTCACCTGCTCGACGAGTTTCGGATCGGGTCCGGCGATCTGGTCGAGCGCACGACGGATCAGTTTCACGCGTACCAAAGCGTCGGCGGTCACTTTGTCGGCGCCCATGACTGCGCGCTGCAGCTTCGATGCGTTCTTCTGGAACTCGAGAACGGCCGCGCGATCGCTTTCCTGCATCACGTTGAGATAAAGCGGAACGACGTTGAATGGCTGTGCGTCGCCGAGGTTTGTTTCGACGCCGTCGATGCGTTTGGCGAGGCGGACGGTGTACTTGCCTGGCGCGGCGAGCGGGCCGGGAGGTGGCGGTGAGAAAACATCGGGCTCGGGGTCGGTGAGCTCGATCGGCGACGGCGGCGGATAGCGGAGGTCCCACGCCACGCGCTGAAATCCGGCTTTGACCGGGCCGGTGATGCGCCGCACGACATTTCCTTCTTCGTCGGCGACGATGAGAACGACGGCCGGGTCGAGCTCGCGCTGTTCCGCGCGGAGTTGTTCGAGCGCCGGATAGCTCGGCTGTTTCGCCGGCTCGTTGCCGATGTCCTTCGACTCCGTTTCCCAGCGCTGCTTCTTGCGGCTCCGCAATTCGTCCTTCAGGTAGTAGGTGAACATCGCGCCGGCCGGTGGATTCGGCGCGGTGAAGAACGAATCGCCCTGGAACGACTTACCGGGCAATCCGAACGGTGCACGCTCGACGTAGAGATCGGCGTCGCGAGTTGGGAACAGCGTCGCCTCGCGATTGGCGACGTCGGAGCTCATCGTCCGAAGCACGCGATAGTCGTCGAGCACATAGATCCCGCGGCCGAATGTTGCGACGACGAGATCGTCGCGCCGCTTCTGGATCCAGAGGTCGCGCACCGAGATCGTCGGAAAGTTTCCTTTGAGCTGGACCCAGTTCGTGCCGCCGTTCTGCGACATCCACAGTCCGTACTCGGTTCCCGCGAACAGCAGCTTCGGATCCTTCGTGTCTTCGACAACCGCGTACGAGCTGCCGCGTTGCGGGAGATCGCCGGTGACCGATGTCCACGTGCGTCCGCGATCGATGCTCCTGAAAACATACGGCTTGAAGTCGCCGACTTTGTGATTGTCGAATGCGGCGTAAACCGTGTTCGTGATGGTCGGCGAAACCTCGAGCCGCGAGACGTATGTCATGTCGGGAACGCCCGGAAACCTGTCGACACGCCGCCAGTTCGCTCCGCCGTCTTCGGTGACCTGCACGAGACCGTCGTCGGTGCCAACGTAGATCAGCCCTTCCTGCAGCGGCGACTCGGCGAGCGAGACGATGTTGCCGTACCACGACGTCGACGCGTTCTTCGACACCGCGTCGATGCCCCAAACGCGACCCATGACGGGAAGATCGTTGCGATTGAGATGACGCGTCAGATCGCCGCTGATCGGCTTCCACGTGTTGCCGCGATCGTCGCTGCGGAAGAGATACTGCGCCGCGTAGTAGAGCCGGTTGCTGTTGTGCGGGCTGACGATGATCGGCGAGTCCCAGTTGTAGCGCAGCGGATCCATCGTGCCGGTCGCCTGCGGCTGGATGTCGAGTGTCTCGCCGGTGCGCTTGTCGAATCGCACGAGACCGCCGTTCTGCGACTCCGAGTAAATCGTGTTCGGGTCTTTCGGATCGGGGATCGAGCGGAAACCGTCGCCGCCCTGCGTCACGTACCAGTCGGAGTTCGTGATGCCGTGACTGCTCGGCGTGCGCGCCGGGCCGCCGAGGCTGAAGTTGTCCTGCGTGCCGCCGTAGACGTTGTAGAACGGCAGCGCGTCGTCGGCACTCACTCGATAGAACTGCGTGACCGGTAAGTTCTGCTTGAAGTTCCACGTCGTGGCGCGATCGAACGACTCGTACAAACCGCCGTCGCATCCGACGAGCAGATGATCGCTGTTCGCCGGATCGATCCAGACGACGTGGTTGTCAGGATGTTTGTTCGTCTCGCCGAGCTTGTTCCAGGTCTTACCGCCGTCGCCGCTGACCTTGATCCACACGTCGGCCGCGTAGATGCGATTGTCGTCGTTCGGATCGACGAAGATCTCGCCGTAGTACTGACCCTGTGCGACGTAATCGTTCATCTTCTCGAAGTTCGCGCCGCCGTCCTTCGATCGGAAGAAGCCGCCCGCCTTGCGCGTCGACTCGATCGTCGCGTAGACGACGTGCGTGTTGTTGCGTGCGACCGCGAGGCCGATGCGTCCCATCTGCTCTTTCGGCAATCCGTTCTTCTCGAGCTTCGTCCACGTCACGCCGGCGTCCGTCGATTTGTAGATGTTCGATTCCGGTCCGCCGTCGATCAGCGTGAAGACGTGCCGCCGCCGCTGATACGACGCCGCGAACATCGTGTCGGGATTCGACGGATCCTGGACAACGTCGGTGACGCCGGTGTTCTCGCTGATCGTGAGGCTCGGCTTCCACGTTTTCCCGCCGTCCGTCGTTTTGTAGAGGCCGCGATCGCCGCCCGGCGCCCACAGCGGACCCTGCGCCGCGACGTAGACGATGTTCGAGTCGCGTGGATCGACGACGATTTTTCCGATGTGCTCCGACTTCGCGAGCCCGACGTTCTTCCAGCTCTTGCCGCCGTCGACCGACTTGTACACGCCGTCGCCCATCGACACGGACCGCTGGCTGTTGTTCTCGCCGCTTCCCACCCACACGACCAGCGAATTCCTCGGGTCGATCGCGACGCAGCCGATCGAGAACGAATCCTGATCGTCGAAGATCGGCGCGAACGTCGTGCCGTTGTTTGTCGTCTTCCACACGCCGCCCGATGCAACCGCGACGAACCAGGTGCGCGGGTCGTGCGGATCGATGGCGAGATCGATGATGCGGCCCGACGTCATCGCCGGTCCGATGCCCCGCAACTCGAGCCCCGAGAACGTTTTCTGGTCGTATGCGGCGGAGAGGGGAAGTGCGAACGCGAGCAGGAGGATCGCGATTTTTGTTTTCATGCGCCGCGTATCGTAAGTCATCCTGAGCCGCGAAGACGGCGAGGGATCTGCCCTGAGCGACGCCGAGGGGAGCGAGGGGGAGGCGAAGGGGCGCTCAGGATGACGACTGATTGTGGTTTCTCGACTGCAACGTGATCGCGATCGGGATCCCCACCACCGTCGGCAGCCAGAACGAGATCAGCCGGTACGTCAGCACAGCGACGACGGCCGTGCTCGCGGGCACGCCCAGTCCGCCGTAGAGCGCGGCCATCGCCACTTCGATGACCGCGATCCCGCCCGGCAGAAAACTCGCGCGGCCGAGGAGGATGGGGACGCCGTAGCCGGCAAGGAGCAGAGAGATTTTCAGACTCTGGCCCGCGGCGATGAACGAATATCGAAGACAGAGCAGGTCAAAGATCAGCACCATCAGCGAACACGCCGCCGGCCGCACCCACCCTCCACTCTTCATCGTGTCCCACGTCGCCTCGGCACGTTTTACGATGTCGAGCAGCACGGTCTCATTCAAGGACGGGCGGACGCGTTTCAACAAACGTCCGACGCGTTGCGCAAGCGCTTCGAGCCAGTCGTTGCGCGCCAGCAGCAGGATCACGCTGAGGATCACCATGCTGAGGACCGTGATGACAACGGCCAGCGCAACACCGGTCGTATGCGACAGTTTGTGAAAGAAAAGGAGATTGACCGCGCCGATGAACGCGAAGATGACGAGCGACGTCGCGTCGAATACTGACGGCAACCAGCTCGCGAGCATCGCCGCGTCGGCCGACACGCCGCGGTTTTTCGTCCATTTGTAAATTGCGGCGCCGAACCCGACCGTGCCCGCCGCGACGAGCGACACCGTTGCTGCCCCGATTTCGATCGCGACCGTGCGGCGCAGCGCCATCTTCTGGCCGGCCATCGCCAGCACCGACTGCAGCAACGCGCCGTTGGCCAGGTAACTGAGTACCTCGAACGCGATGGCCATGCCGACGGGCCACGGCTTCATCGTGCGCATGGTCGCGAACGAGTCCTCGATGGTCCCGAGCCGCGGCAGAAGAAAGTGGATCAGGAGCCCGAGGATCAGGACCATGGGGACGAAACGGAGCATTTGCAGGCGGAGGGGCCGGCCCGAGTCTTTTTCGTCGTCCAGGGGGGTGTCTTCGAGAGGGATGTTCGCCACGACGCCGGACTGTGCAGGGATCGGACCGGGTATGTCATCCTGAGCCGCGAACTGAAGCTCTTAGCTCTCAGCTCTTAGCTCTTAGCTGTCAGGAGCTACGAGCTGGGTGGCCCTGAGAGCTAAGAGCTAAGAGCTAAGAGCTAAGAGCTAAGAGCTAAGAGCTAAGAGCTTTCAGTGCGGCTCCAGAATGACATCGAAGATCCTCACCCTCCGCGCCTTGAACCGCGCCACGCTCGCCCGTCAGATGCTGCTCGAGCGCATGAAAATCAAGCCGCTGGCGGCGATCGAAAGAGTGGCCGGCATGCAGGCCCAGCTCGCGCGGCCGCCGTTCATCGGGCTCTGGACGCGCATCGAAGGGTTCCGGCGCGAGGATCTGCTGCGCCTGATCGAGCGCGGCGACGTCATTCGAGCCACGTGGATCCGCGCGACGATCCATCTCCTGTCACGTCGCGATTTCATCGCGTTCCGCTCGACGATCCAGGCGGCGCTGTCGGGAGGCATGCCCGTGCTGCGCAAGAAAGGCGCGGACTTCGATGAGCACGCGTTGCTCGCCACCGGCCGCGAATTCTTCGCCGAGCCGCGCACGTTCGACGAGTTCCGGAAGTTCCTGCTGCAACGCGATCCGAAGTGCGATGAGCGTACGACGGCGTATGCGGTTCGATTGCACCTGCCGATGACGATCGAGCGCGCTGAAGGTCGCTGGGGTTATCCATCCGCGTCGCGATTCTGCGTGGCGGATCCGGTCGATGCCGAAAAGCGGATCGAGGAATTCGTTCTTCGCTATCTCGCGGCGTTCGGACCGGCGTCCGTCAACGACATGCAGATCTGGTCCGCGATGCGGAATCTGCGCACGGTCTTCGATGCGCTGCGGCCGAAGCTCGTCACGTTTCGGGACGAGCGCGGAAAGGAATTGTTCGATCTGCCGAAGGCTCCCCGTCCCGATGAAGATGTCGAAGCTCCAGTGCGATTTCTACCCGATTACGACAATCTGACGCTCGCATACGGCGATCGCTCGCGCATCATCGCCGACTCCCACCGCAAACACATGTTCACCAAAAACCTGGGCGTCCTTCCGGCGTTTCTCGTCGACGGCATCGTGGCGGGAACCTGGAAGATCGAGC
>DASVHS010000576.1:0-2584 GCA_036382495.1 Thermoanaerobaculia bacterium
GGAAGGGTGAATGAAAGGCAGAAGGCTGAAGGCTGAAGTATGAACACGAAAATTGAGAGCACACCGTCCTTTACTTCAGCCTTCAGCCTTCAGCCTTCAGCCTTCAAAAGATGAGTTTCTCCGAACCTTTCATCCGCAGGCCCGTCGGCACGTCGCTGCTCAGCGTCGCCATTCTCCTCGCCGGCGGACTTGCGTACAGGTTGCTGCCGGTGGCTCCGCTGCCGCAGGTCGAGTTCCCGACGATCTCGGTGTCGGCAGGTTTGCCGGGAGCGGATCCGGAGACGATGGCGTCCGCGGTCGCGACGCCGCTCGAGCGGCAGTTCGGACGCATCGCCGGAGTCACGCAGATGACGTCGAGCAGCTCCTCAGGATCGACGAACGTCACGCTGCAGTTCGATCTCGATCGCGACATTGACGCCGCGGGACGCGACGTGCAGGCGGCGATCAACGCGGCGCGCGGTCAATTGCCGGCGAACCTGCCGTCGAATCCGAACTGGCGCAAAGTGAATCCGGCCGACGCGCCGATCATGATTCTGGCGCTGACGTCCGACGTGCAGACGCAGGCGCAGATGTACGACGTCGGCGACTCCGTGCTCGCGCAGAAGATCGCGCAGATCGAGGGGATCGGCCAGGTTTTCGTCGGCGGCAGCTCGCGTCCCGCGGTGCGCGTCGAGATGAATCCATTGCTGCTCAGCAAACTCAATGTGGGCATCGATCAGGTCCGCACCGCAGTCTCGAACGCGAATGCGAACCGGCCGAAGGGCGTCATCGTCGGCAAGCAGGACGGCTGGGTCATTTACACGAACGATCAGTTGTTCAAGGCCGCGCAGTACCGCAGCCTCATCGTCTCGTCGCGCAACGGGAAGCCGGTGATTCTCTCGGAAGTCGCGACCGTCGTCGATTCGGTCGAGAACCTGCAGGCGGCGGGGTCGGTCAATGGCAAGCCGGCGATCTCGCTCGTTCTGTTCCGTCAGCCGGGAGCGAACATCATCGGCACCGTCGATCGCGTCCGCTCGCTACTGCCGCAGTTGCAGGCGACGATTCCGCCTTCGATTCACCTCGACGCCGTGCTCGATCGTACGACGACGATCCGCGCGTCGGTCGTCGATGTCGAACGCACGCTGGCGATCTCCATCCTGCTCGTCATCCTCGTCGTGTTCGTGTTTCTGCGCAGCGGGTGGGCGACGATCATCCCCAGTGTCGCCGTCCCGCTCTCGCTCGTCGGCACGTTCGGCGTCATGTACCTCCTCGGCTACTCGCTCGACAACCTGTCGCTGATGGCTCTCACGATCTCCACCGGATTCGTCGTCGACGACGCGATCGTGGTCATCGAGAACATCACGCGTCATCTCGAGAACGGCATGCAGCCGCTTGAAGCCGCGCTTCGCGGTGCACGCGAAATCGGGTTCACCGTCTTCTCGATGAGCATTTCGCTCATCGCCGTGTTCATCCCGATCCTGCTGATGGGCGGCATCGTCGGACGGCTTTTCCGCGAATTCGCGGTGACGCTCAGCGTGGCGATCGTGTTGTCGCTCGTGATCTCGCTGACGACCACGCCGATGATGTGCGCGAAGTTCCTGCGCTCGGAACGCGATCGGAAGCATGGGCGCCTCTATCAGATCAACGAGCGTGCATTCAATCGTCTGCTGCGCGGATACGAACACGGACTCGACTTCGTGCTCGATCATCGGCTGCCGGTGCTGCTCGTAACGCTGCTGACCATCGGTTTCACCGTCTACCTGTACGTGATCATCCCCAAAGGATTTTTCCCGCTGCAGGACACAGGACGACTCAGCGGAAATGTGCAGGGCGCCCAGGATGTGTCGTTCGAAGCTCTGATCCGGAAGCTGCAGATCTTCATGCGCATCGTGCAGAAAGATCCCGCGGTCGACAGCGTCGTGTCGTTCACCGGCGGCGGCCGCGGCGGCGGGAACACTGCCAGCATGTTCATTTCGCTCAAGCCGCTGAGCGAGCGCAAAGTCTCCGCGCAGGACATCATCGCGCGCCTTCGTCCCAAGACGTCGCACATCCCCGGCGCACAACTCTTTCTCAGCGCCGTTCAGGACGTTCGCGTCGGCGGACGGCAGAGCAACGCCGAGTATCAGTACACGCTGCAGGGCGACAACCTTCCGGACCTGCTCTCGTTCTCGCCGAAGTTCACGAAGGCGATGATGAAGCTCAAACAACTGCGCGACGTGTCGTCCGATCAGCAGAACCAGGGGCGGCAAGTCGTCGTCGTCATCGATCGACAGACCGCGGCGCGCCTCGGCATTTCACTGGCCACGATCGACAGCACGCTTTACGACGCGTTCGGACAGCGCCAGGTGTCGGTCATGTACAGCGGCATCAATCAGTATCACGTCGTCCTGGAAGTGGATCCGAAGTTCAGCGGGTCGCCGGCGGCGCTGAACAACGTGTTCGTGCACTCGACGCAGGGCCGCGAAGTGCCATTGAGCGCGGTCGCGCGATTCGACCAGTCCGACGCGCCGCTTTCCATTCCGCATCAGGGACAATTTCCGGCGTTCACGATCTCGTTCAATCTCGCGCCGGCCACGTCGCTCGGTGAGGCCACGACTGCAATCGA
>DASVHS010000577.1:0-3564 GCA_036382495.1 Thermoanaerobaculia bacterium
CGGATTGCGGAAAGGCGTCGGAAGCTCGCGCGAGACCGCGACGCAATGCGAGCTGTTCAGCGGCATCCGCATCGCCGTCGCGGCGTCGTTCGCGCCCATCCACGCCGGCAACAACATCAATCAGGGCCTGCTGATGGCGAATCACGCCATGCTGGTGCGCCTTCAGAGTGGCGAAGGAATTCCGCTCGCCGAGTTCTACAAGGAACACGACCCCATCACGCAGCTGATCATCAAGGAAGGGGGGCTGTTCCCGTTCTCGAAAGCGGTGGAGCGCGGCGACCTCAAATTGCCCGTCCCTGACACGCCGAAACGTCCGATGACGATGGGGGAGAAAATCCTCGCACGACATTCGCGCGGTGGCGTGAAATACGTCAAGCCGGGTGACGCCGTCGTCGTCGACGTCGACGGCGGCTATTCGCACGAATTCACGACCGCGCAGGTGCACTATTTCCTCGAGCAGGAGTACGGCTCCGACTACGCGATCAGGAATCCGCAGAAGTTCGCGGTGTTCGAAGATCACCTGATCTACGCGGACGACGTCACGCGTATGCGGCCGTTCCTGCCGAAGATCGACACGCTGCGCAAACTGCAGCACGACTTTCAGCATCACACCGACTGCCGCGACTTCTCGGCGCACAACAACGTATCGCCGGGCATCTGTCACGAGGTGGCGCGCGAATTCATCATCGATCCCGGCGACTTCATCCAGGCGACCGACAGTCACACGTGCATGGGCGGCGTGAACAACGCGCTGGCGTGGGGCGTCGGCACGACCGAATACGCGAACCTCGCGCATTCGGGATTCACGACCGTCGAGGTCTCCGAGTCGATCCGTTTCGAGCTGACCGGCACGCTCGCGGAAAACGTCACCGCGAAGGATGTGATGCTCTACATCCTGCTGAAGTATGCGAAGCCGCAACTGACACTCAATCGCATCATCGAGTTCACCGGTCCCGGCGTGCGCAATCTTTCGCTCGACGAGCGGGCCACGCTCGCGAACATGGCCACGGAGTGTTCGGCGCGCACGGCGATCGTCGAAGCCGACGAAAAGACGCTCGAGTGGATCGCGTCGATGCGTCCCGACGCCGATATCGACTATCTGCGATCGCGAATCGTGTCGCCGGATGCCGGTGCCGAATACGCGGGCGGCGTGCACACAATCGATCTCGCCGAGATCCGTCCGATGGTCGCCGATCCCGGCGATCCCGACCGCGGCATCCCCTCCGACCCCACCAACGGCGCCTTCATCGACAACCTCGGTGACGTGAAGATCGACATCGCGTACGCGGGCAGCTGCACGGCGGGGAAGGTCGACGATCTGATTTTCTATCACCAGGTGGCGAAGGAAGCTGTCGACGCCGGACTGAAAGTTGCCGAAGGCGTGAAGTTCTACATTCAGTTCGGGTCGCAGGCCGTCGAGAAGTTTGCGCGCGACAACGGTCTCGTCGACACGTTCGAGCGCGCCGGCGCGATCGTGCTGAATCCTGGTTGCGGCGCGTGCATCGGCTGCGGTCCCGGCGTTTCGGACACGGGGGACCAGGTGACGATCAGCGCGATCAACCGCAATTACAAGGGGCGGTCGGGGCCGGGCAAGCTGTGGCTCGCCTCTCCGTTGTCCGTTGCGGCGTCGGCGTTCACCGGTCACATCACCGCGTACAAGCCGGGCATGTTCACGCGACAGAAGATCGCGATGCAGGTTTGAGCAGCGCGGCGAGATCGTTCGCGAAACGATGGGCGTCGTGCGGCTCGAGCGTCGAGATCGTCACGCGGATCGCCGGCGCCGTGTTGATTCGATAGCGTTCGCCGGCATTCACGGCCCAGCCGCGATCGAGCAGGCCGCGCACCGCGGATGACTCGTCAGTCACCGCGATCCAGACGTTGAGGCCGGACATTCCGTGCGCCTCGATGCCCCGATCGCGGAGTGCGGCGATCAGCGCCTCGCGCCGCGTCGCGTAAGTTTCCGCGGCAGAGTGGAGCAGCCGCGAAACTCTTCGATCGTTCAACAGCTTCGCCACGGTCCGCTGCAGGATGTGACTCACCCAGCGGATGCCCAGGGTTTGACGGCCTTCGATGCGGGAGATGGTGAGCGGGTCGGCGGCGATCAGCGCGACGCGCAAGTCGGGTCCGAGCGACTTCGACACGGAACGGACAACGGCCCAGCGCTGATGCGCGGCCGTTACGAGCGTGCGATACGGCGCGCCCGCGACGACACCGGCGTGATCGTCCTCGATGAGCAGCAGATCGGGATGAAGACGCATCAGGGAGCGGAGTTGGCGCGCACGTTTTTCGGAGAACGCCGCGCCGGTCGGATTCTGGGCGCGCGGGGTCACGACGATCGCGGCGGCGGGACGGGCCAGCGCGCGGCGCAGCTCGTCGAAGCGAAGACCTTCGTCGTCGACCGGCACGGGCACCGGCGTGAGTGCCAGCGACGCGAGCAGATCGGCGACGCCGGTGAAGCATGGATCCTCGACGATGACGCGGTCGCCGGGCCGGACATGCTCGCGCAGAACGCGCTCGATGCCGTCGAGCGCTCCGCTCATGACCGCAAGGTGCTGCGCCGGGACGCCGTCGGCTCGAAAGTGAGCGCGCGCGACATCGAGCAGCGCCGCATCGTTCAACGGACCGCCGTAAAGCAGTTGCTTCGCGTGGACGGAAGCGAGCGTCGGGAGAAGGTGAGGGTCGGGATTTCCGGTGGCCAGATCGCGGACTCCGGCCGGCATCGGCGAGGTGGGCGTCAGGATCGGCGCGGCTTCACGGATGCGTGTTCCGCGTCGTCCATCGGCGATGACGACCCCACGATCGCGCAGAAGCCGGTACGCGGCGCCGACGGTCGCCGGACTCACCTTGAGCGCTGTGGCCACCGCGCGGACTGATGGAAGCGTGTCCCCGCCATGAGCGTGGCCCGAGGCGATGGCCTGCTCGACCGACGCGGCGATCTTGACGCTGGTGTCCCCGGAGAGGTAAGTATGTACTAGCACGTATCGAGGATTGTACTAGCACATATGAGCACACTGCAAACAGAACGCACCACCGTCAAGCGACTCGCCAAACGCGGCCACTACGATCGCCAGACCATCGTGGCCATCCTGGACGAGGCGCTCATCTGCCACCTCGCGTTTGTCATCGAGGGCAGCCCGGTCGTCATTCCGACGATCCACACGCGCGTCGATGACACGCTCTACTTCCACGGCTCGGCGGCGAGCCGCATGCTGCGCTCGCTGAAAAACGGCATCGAAGCGTGCGTCTGCGTGACGTTGCTCGACGGCCTGGTTATGGCACGCTCCGCGTTTCATCACTCGATGAACTACCGCTCCGCCGTGATTTTCGGCACGGCGACGGAAGTTACGGACCGCGACGAGAAGCTCCGCGTGCTCGCCGCGCTCGTCGATCATGTCGCGAAAGGCCGCTCCCGCGACGCCCGCGCACCGAACGAATCAGAGCTGAAGCAGACACTCGTCCTGGCACTGCCGATCACCGAGGCCTCAGCGAAAATCCGGACGGGCCCTCCGATCGACGATGAAGAAGACTACGCGCTGCCAATCTGGGCGGGAGTACTGCCGCTGA
>DASVHS010000578.1:0-2527 GCA_036382495.1 Thermoanaerobaculia bacterium
GAACCCTTCTGCCGCAACGACTGCAGATGCGGAAAGCGGCGCGCATCGATCTGCGGAGTCATGCCCGCCGCGAGATCGCCGAGCTCATCCCAGAAACGCTGCGGCGCTTTCTCGTTCGGGTTCGTGTTGAGAAGAAGAACGGCCAGCTCGCTTTCGCTGATTGCGAGCTTCTCGCAGATCTTCGTCGTCGCCGCCATCAGAAGGCAGGAGACAGTCTCCGTGGCGCGTTTCAGGAACTGTGCGATCTGGACAGCACGCTTCGGGATGTTGTCGCTGACACCGTGACGTAGCGTCAGCACGAGCCGCTCCTTCGGCGAGAGCTCGGACATGTGCGCGAGCAATTCCTCGCGCCGCGACTGCGCCTGCATCTCCACTTCTGCCGACGGGACCGTCGTCTGCTCGATCACATCCCCGAGCTCGGTGTGCGATTCGTCGTCGAGCTCCGCGTTGAGCGAGAAGTTGTCGTTGTTCGCGTGCATCAACGTCTGCACTTCCTTGACGGTGACACCAAGCGACGCCGCCAGCTCTTCCGCCGTCGGCAAATGACTCCCCTCGGTCATCGACAAGGCGATGGCTTTCTCCAGCCGATACATGAGGTTGGCGCGCTTCGGGGGCAGCCGGAACGCGCCACCCTGCTCCGACAACGCGTGGAGAATCGCCTGGCGGATCCACCACACCGCGTAGGTGATGAACTTGACGTTCTTCTCGGGGTCGAACTTCTTCGCGGCGTGGATCAGCCCGATGTTGCCCTCGTTGATCAGGTCGAGGAAGAGTACGTGTGCGTTGCGGTAACGCTTCGCGTACGACACCACGAAACGTAGATTCGACTTGACGAGCTCCTCGAGCGCCGCCTTGTCGTTCTCCTGAACACGACGGCCGAGCTCCCGCTCACGCTCGGGTGTCAGTCGAGGGATTTTCGCGATCTCCTGGAGGTAGTGGTTCAGAAGATCGTACGAGTCGTCGCGGGCTGCGTATCGGGCCATTTCGGGAGGCGCCGATTCTACTAAAAAAAGGCGCTCTTCACCTTCTTGCGACGAGCGCGACTGATCGCGGGTCCTGGTCGAGGTAGTGCGACACGACAGAAGGATCGACCACCACACGCACGAGGACGGTGTCTTCGCTGTCGCTCGTCAGAACGAGAAGCTCGATCTTGTCGCCCAGAGGCTTCGCGTAGATGAACGATGATTCCTGGTCGCGCCTCGAACGCACGCGGACGAGCGGCGCATATCCGCGGCCGGCGTGCGATGTCATCAAGGCGTCGAGTATCTGCGGATCGACGCGGCCCTTTCCTTCGAAGACGGCGAGCTGCAGGTCGTGCACGCCGCGTGGATGGCCGACGCGCACGACGGTGCGGACCAGGCCGAACATCGGGATCCACATCATGTGGCCGAGACGTCCCTCGAGACCGCCGAGAATTTCGTTGAAGCCGGCGTGGGCCGGGAGCGCGGTGAGAAGGAGAAGGACTGCGGCGGCGCGGCGCATCACTGTTTGCCTGCCCTGGCCATGTGGGACTTCGGAATGCCGAACTGACCCTGAAGATCGGCGAGGCGATCGAGATCGATCGGCCCGACGAGATTCACGATCGTCAGTTCCTTCGGCTCGGCGGTGATGATGACGAGGCCCGTGATCTGGTCGCCGTGGCTCTGCGTGTAAATTTCGCTGTTCTCACCGAGCTTGCTGCGGATGTCGACGATCTTCTTCCAGTCGGCACCGAGCTGGCTGCGTAGCCGGTCGACCGCGGACCGGTCGTACTCCCCCTCGTGATCGAACTCATAGCTGCGGACGTAGATGCCCTGCAGTTTCTGCACGATGTCGCGCACGTTGCGCTCGTCACCGGCGTCGGACAGGAATCGGGCGGCGAGCCGCAACATCGACGCGTCGAGCGTCACCGTTACTTCTTCCGAAGCCTTGTCGCGGAGGCCGGGCAAGTCGAGATTGATCTGTTGAGCAGCAGCCGGCAGAGCCAGCGCCGCGATGACGAGCAGCAGGAGCGACTTCTTCATCGTGACTCCTTCACGTGTTTCGAACCGATTTCATGGACCTGTGTTTGTGCGTAACGGACTTTGGCGCCGGCGATGTGCAGCGCGAGCACGACTTCGTCGCGGGCGCGTTCGCCTTCGCGACGTTCGGCGATCTGGCGTGCGCTCCACGCGCCGGCCAGGACGGTCAACATGAGAACTGCAGCGGCGGCGCGCCAGTGGCTGTGGACGACAGGCGCCCACGCCTGTCGGGACAGGCGAGGCGCCTGTTCTCCACGCGTCGCGTCGATTACCCGCTGCGTAAATCCTGCAGGCGGTTGTTCCCGCTTCAATGCGCTTCTCAGTTGTTCTTCGATGTCCATCAGTGTTCTCCGAGTCTGCGCCGCAGCGATTGCAGCGCACGATGCAGGTGGCTCTTGACCGTGTTCACGGGCATCTCGACGATGCGGCAGATCTCGGACGGATCGAGATCTTCCTGGTAGCGAAGCGTCACGATGACGCGTTGCATGTCGGGCAACTCGGCGATGAGCTGCCGCATCCTGCGATCG